>DYGD01000004.1:0-2138 GCA_020724885.1 Candidatus Paceibacter sp.
TATGCTAATATTTTAGGAAGAAAGTTTGCTCTGGGTGTGCCTTAGCAGACATCCGCCCTGAAGTGCAGAAAGGGGACACACATGGCGCCTGTTGGGACGCAACAGCCGAGGTTCGAGATGGGGGCAATGGCCGTTTACAGAGGGTCTGAAACGGTGCGCGTCTGCTTCTACTTTATGCTTGGTACAATGCTCTGCTATTGGGTGGAGCGTCCTGTGAGTGAGGACTGCATAGCTTCGGACGAAGAACTCACACCTGTCAGCGATGACAGGCGTTGGTGAACTCTCCGAGCCAACCCAGAACAGAATGACGCGCGCGACTCTGAAAGGTCGCGCGCTTTCTTTAGTTTTTGTTTCGCGCAGTGAAGATTTGCTTGGTTTTTTAAGGCGGTTATGTTAGATTTCTTTCGGAAAGGAGGCCAGAATAATGGGCTCTAATAAGGGACATGTTGGGGAAAAGGAAACAACATATCGAGAGGGCTGGGGCAAGTTTTGGGGTCATCGTGGCAAGTTGCTTTGTTTTATTCTCGGACTACTCCTCGGGCTCGGGTCTGGGATCACGATCGCCCTTCTCATTGTTTTTGTCTTTTGAAACCCCTCGCTTGTCGCGAGGGGTTGCTTTATTATGACCTTGATTTAAAATACGAGTTAATTCTAATGAAACTAGCAAAAATAAAAAAAAGTAGCCAAGAAACTCCTAGCGAGCTTAGAACTTGGATAGAGATAGACAAAAAGTTTTTGGAAAATAATTACAAAATATTTCGTTCAATTATCCCGAAAAATTGTTGCTTGATGTCGGTTGTTAAATCAAATGCTTACGGCCACGGCCTCATTGATTTTTCAAAAGAAATTTCAAAGCTCGGAGTTGACTGGTTGGGGGTAGATTCTGTGGTAGAGGCGCTGGCTTTGAGGAGAGAAGGGATTAAAAAGCCGATTTTAATTTTAGGTTATACTCGACCGGCGATGATGAAGCGGGCAATTGAAAACGACATCAGTATCACCATCTCTAGCTTTGAATCATTTTCGGCTTTGCAAAAAGTAGTTACCACGACAAGCATGCCCGCCAAGATTCACATTAAAGTTGATACCGGTATGCACCGACAGGGCTTTTTGAGTGGAGATCAAAAAACCCTGACACTAAAAATCAAAAATCAAAAAGCGAGGATAATAATTGAAGGTTTGTACACTCACTTTGCGTCGGCAAAAAATCCTTCTTTTCCGAAATATACCAATACCCAAATTGAGCAATTCCAAGATTGGATTGAGGCCTTTAGAAAATCTGGTCTTAATCCAATGACTCATGCGGCCGCCACTAGCGGAACTTTGATTTTCCCGCAAAGCCATTTTGATATGGTGAGGGTCGGTATTGGGCTTTACGGATTGTGGCCCTCGCCGGAAGTTGAAGAATATTGTGGAGAAAAAAAATTTCTCAAACCGGTTTTAACTTGGAAAACCATTGTTAGTGAAATAAAAAAAGTGAAAGCCGGATCAAAGATTGGTTATGATTCAACCGAGACATTGGAAGAAGATACTACTATTGCAATTTGCCCAATCGGCTATTGGCACGGTTTTCCACGAGCCCTTTCTTCAATTGGAAGAGTTTTGGTGGGTGGAAAAAGATGTCGGGTAATCGGCAGGGTTTCAATGGATATGATATCTGTTGATGTTTCAAAAGCGGGGAGTGTAAAAATTGGCGATGAGGTGGTTGTAATGGGCAGGCAAGGTAGAGAAGAAATAACGGCTGATTATTTGGCTGGACTTGCCGACACTACCAATTACGAGCTTGTCACCAGAATCAACCCTTTGATCAAGAAGTTCTATATTTGATCCTGTTGTGATTTTTGGCATTGAGCTTTGCTCTTGCTCCGACCTCTAATCGGAGCTATGCCAAAATCTACCACGGGATTGATTTTTTCCGGAGATTTTAGTAATATCTTCTTATCCTATTTTATTAAAAATTCCTAACGCCTAGCGCCTAATACCTAACAAAATAACAACATGAGTCAAGATAGATTACTAAAACTTGCTTGTAGCAAATGTAAAAATATCAACTACCGAACTTCCAAGAACAAAAAACTTGTGGAGCGAAAGATTGAGCTAAAAAAGTATTGCAATACTTGCCGAAAAAGGCAGGTGCATAA
>DYGD01000004.1:2238-61279 GCA_020724885.1 Candidatus Paceibacter sp.
GGATGGGGAGTTATGGCGATGATTTTGTAAATATCGCCTTCTATTTTGAAATAGAATCGGTAATCTTGATTAACTCGCGCTTGCCAGACACCGACGCTCTCATCATATTTCTTGGCGCGCAGAGATGGGTGGCGAAGGTCTTTTTCTAAAAACTTTATCTTTTGATCAAAAGCTTTACGAATATCGGGATGAACTTTAGCATAGTCTTTCACTAATTTTGCGCTAAAGTAAATCTTCATTTTACTTATTACTCCCTGTCTTTCTGACTTGGCGATGTAGATAACGAATTGCTTCTTTGGCGGAGCTGAAAGTCGGAGTTACTCGTCCGGCGCGCAGGTCGCGCAGGCCGGCTTCAATAGCGAGGTCGGTTGCGTTTTTTTGTTTTTTTACCACTTTAGCTGTTTTTTCCACCCGTAAAAGCCGCTCATACTCTTTGCGAGGAATTGCCACCAATTTTTCGCCACCGGAAATTTTTCTTGGAATAGTTATGGTTATCATAATAGTTTATCTTACCATAGACAACACATTAAGGTCAATTTCCAAGAAATTTTCTCACCAACTTCTCGGCTTCTTTTTTAGTTTTAATCCAATGAATCCGTTTGTCTCTCTTAAACCACGTCTGCTGGCGTTTGGCGTATTGCCAGATTGCTGTGTTTAATTTTTCAATCATTTCTGATTTGGTTAGCTCGCCTTTGAGGTGTTTGGCTAAGAATTTGTATTCCAACCCCAATTCTTCCATCCTTTTATAGCTCAATCCTTGTTTGCGCAATTTCTTCGCTTCGGTAATCATTCCATTCCTTATTCGTGCGAATAAGCGCATACGGATTTTCTTTTTTAGCTCTTTATCAGGCAAGTCAAGGCCGATGAATAATGGTTTATAGTTTGTAGGAGATGGTTTAAAATTTAATGCAGGAACTTGTCCCAAGTGTTTTGCAATCTCAATGGCGCGAATGAGCCGGCGAGGATTTTTGGAGTCAATACCTTTTGCACGGTTCGGATCCAATTTCTTTAGAATTTCAAATAATTCTACAACAGATTTTTTCTCCAGTTTTTTTCTTAGCTCTAAATTTGGCGGGACTTCTGGGAGATCCAAATTATCCACGAGCGCTTGAATATAAAATCCGGTTCCGCCGACAACAATTGGCAGTTTTTTCTTTTTATATACGATATATCGTATAGCTTTCTCCGCCAGTTTTTTGTATTGGGCGACGGAAAATTTTCTCTTTGGGCTTGCAATATCCAGAAGATGGTGGGGAACACCTTCCATCTCTTTTTTTGTGATTTTTCCGGTCCCTATGTCTAGCCCCCTATAAACTTGGCGCGAATCGGCCGATATTATTTCTCCGTCAAACTTTTTAGCTAAGAGAACAGCAATCCCGCTTTTTCCTGTTGCAGTCGGTCCGACGATAACTAGGATTTTTTCGCCGTTGATCTTCATTCTGTTTGCTCTCTTGGTTCTATCGTCATCACAGCTCGGTGTCCGGGATGGAATCGGCAAATCACAGAGATTTTTCCTGAAGCTCTATCGGCCTTAAAGACGGCAGTTTCACCCGGATTGATGATTTCATCAAAATCAAACTCTTCTATTGTGACGGTGTGAGGTACTGCCCCTTCGTTATAAAATTCTATCGTGTCGCCCTCGCTGAATCTAAGGTTGTTTCTGGGTTGGTTTGGATCATTCTGCCTGAAATACATTTCACCGACATAAACTTTCCCGCCATCTTCGCTAGGGTTTGTTTCTTCTGGTCGCGACCCTCTTTCAGGTATGAATCCAAATTGAAAAATTAACAGAGAAAGAGACAAGAAGCCCGCTCCTATTATGATGCAGATAAAATGTTTGTTAAAAGGCGACGGAGTCATAAGGGTTTGGTAGGGTTAGGATTCCGTTCCCACCCCATTGATTTTCGCCAAGCGGAATTGAGCCCACGGTTTCTAATGTGTCCAAATCAATCACTCCGACAGCGCGCGCGAATTTATTGGAGAAATAGCCATAATACCCGCCCCCTTGTTTTTGACCGAAGGCAAGACCGTGAGCCCCACCGGCGCCAGGTAAGGTTTTTACAACTTCTAGATTTTCAAGGGAGATAACACTGATGTCAGCCGAGCCGGTGTTTGGAACAAAAACATATCTACCGCTCGGATCTGGCATTGCCCAAATCGGCATTTTTCCAACTGGCACATCTTTAACAATTTCCATCTTTTCCAAATCAATAAATCTGACTTTGTTTTCCAAAAGCAAGCTTATCATGGCATATTTTCCGTCATTGGTAATCTGGGTTGCCAGAGGCAGTCCTGGCGCCTCAAAAGTGGCAACGACCACTTCTTTTTCCAGATCAATAATATTTAATTCTTCCGCTAGAGTCGCAGCGACACTCATCCATTTTCCCGAAGGGTCTATCCAGATGCCGTGAGGTCCGAAAGAAGTTGGAATTTCGCCAATTACGTTCAGATCATAATCTGTGATGACTACCTGGGTTTCGTTGTTTATGGTCCAATAAACCCTTTCTTTTTGCGGATGAACGAAAACGTGAGCCGGCGCGTTGCCGATTGAAATATTTTTTAAAACCTCTTTGGTTTCAGCATCAATTTTAGATGCGATGTCGTGGTGCCACTGGGTTTGAAAAATGTATTTATTGTCCGGGGAGTTCCATAAATTGTGCGGGTTATTGAAATCATTGTCTTTTATGACGCGGTTGATTTTCCAGGTGCCGGCGTCAATTACAGTAACAGTGCCCGGGAATCTCTGTCCCGGGACAATCTCAAACTGGGTGTCCACCCAAATCTCACCAACGCCTGGAATTTTAGGCAGGGCTGAAAGTTCAGGATTCAATTTTTCTGTCGGCGGCCAGAGAGAAGAAACTGGAGATTTTTCTCCAACCGCGATTATACCTTTCATGTATGGATGGGTTGGGCAGAGGTATTCATAGACACCTTCTTTTGTAAATTTGAAAGAGAAATCATTATTATCTTCCAAGTGCCCAACCGGTCTAAAACCGCTTGAAAAAATTTCTGGCCCAGAAATCGCTAAAATTGGATGAGTGTGGACGTGTTTTTGATGTTGGTGTTCTCCACTGTGGTCTTCCTCGGGGCCGTGGGCTTGGGCTTTGCCTAATAGGATGGGAAAATAGCCGGTGTGAGAATGCTGGCTGTGCTCGTTTTCATCTAGACAATGTTTCCAAACAACCGTGTCTCCTTTTTGAATTTCAATGACTTCCGGATGGAACCATGGCGGCGCCTCGTCAATACAAATATAGTGGGTTTGGCCGGCAGAGAAGAAAGGTCGCACCGCGACAACCGCAGCTATCAAAACAAACGACAAGAAAATTCCCAAAACCATTTTTTTCAAAGGTGATTTTTTTTGCGTTGGTGTTTTTGCTGGGTCAAGAATGGGTTGGTCTTTCGGCTTAAGTTTCCAAGAGAAAACGAAATAACCGCCGGTGATAGCCAGAAGCACGGCTAGTGCATAGATATTCATCCAAACCAGATAGGGAAGCGAGACCTGCCTTAACATGGCGAAGATGAAAATGCCATACCAAGAGGCGATAGAAATTCCGCCGGTAGAAACCAAGAGAATTAGCTTGTTGCCTAAAAATTCTTTGGATAGCGTTTGCCCGGCGTTTTTTGACAGAAAAGGAATTACCGAAAGATGAAATACTAAACCATTTAAGATAACCACTCCGACCATTGTGATTTTTGCTAAAAATCTGGGAACAGAAAGAAGGGGGACAGAGCCGGTAGTCAGGTATGAATGAATCAGAAAACCGGAGCCGGACACAACCAACAAGGCGACACCGACCCACATCAGTTTGGATAAAGTTTTCAGGAGGTTTAATTCGTCAGAAGTGATTTTGTGGTCCTTTAAACTCCTAAAAAACAAGGCGTCGGAAGCTGTGGCGCCGCCGATGCCGATAGCGAAGCCTAAAAGGTGGGCGATTCTTAAAAACAGGTATATCTCCATTCTGTTGTGAAGTTTAGGATTATCAAATTTTTAATCTCTTGAGAAATAATTATACCTTTTCTAGCAAAAACAAAAAGCGCCCGTGCCGATTGGCCGGTGCGCTTGAGTGAGCGGATCTTGTTACCTGCCGAGGGCCTGCGCGACGAGCTTGTCCACGTTCTGCAGACTTTCCACCACAAACTCGTTCCATGCTGTGGAGTCGGGCTGGCGATCCTTGAGGAGGGCGAGCAGTAACTCAATCTGTTCTTGGAGTTTATTGAGGGCGACGTTTGTGTTTCCTTCGGTTCTCTGTGAGGCTACTTGTCTCTGATCAAGGAGCGAATGAATCACCGTGTTGGCCCCGTTGTGCCATTGTTCACCTCCAGGGAAGTTGAAGAACTCTCTGATCGTAGCGATGATCTGGTCGTGACCTTCCGTAATTCTGGTGCCATAGATGAGCTTAAGGAGGCGCAGGATTTCATCACTCGGGGGCTTGGGACACCGCTGAATCGCCTTCACGATTGACTCGTGGAAAGGTTGTGGCACTTCTGCTTGTTCTGTCGTCGGCATGTTGCCGCTCCTTTTGTGAGTGCGAATGCGCAAGCCACGATGGCTACGCTCTGTTTTTAAACTAGCATATTGATGGGTGATTGTCAATGCTGGAGGGGAGAATCGAACTCCCACGGGTTGCTCCACACGATTTTGCTTGTCCTTTAGTTCCCGTTTTATCGGGATACTTTTAGGAAGTCGTGCGCGCCCCACACTCAAATGCCGCGGGTGGGAGTTGAACCCACACGACCTTGCGGCCAATGGATTTTGAGTCCATCGCGTCTGCCAATTCCGCCACCGCGGCATTTGAGTAAGGGGTAAATCTACCAATTCCGCCACTCCAGCAGTAGTCAGATTTTATCAAAAATCCACTTATTTTAAAAGTTTTCTGTTTGTGTTATTCTGTTATAGATTAAACAGAAATAAAAATTTTTTACTTTTTAATATTTAATATTCATCATGACTTCCGAATTCTACAACAACTCGGTTTTCTGGATAGAAGTGGACAAAATCAAGCCCAACCCTTTTCAGCCAAGAAGAGAATTTGACGAATCGGCTTTGCGGAGCTTGGCCGAGTCAATCAGGCAATATGGGGTTCTTCAGGCCCTGGTGGTTTCTAGGAAAGAAATTGAACACCCTAATGGCGGGCTCTCTACCGAATACGAATTGGTTGCCGGCGAGCGACGTCTGCGAGCGGCAAGATTAGCCGGTCTTTTGCAAGTTCCAGCCCTAATCCGGGCAGCCGAGGATACCGACTTGATGAAACTGGAACTGGCGATAATTGAAAATATACAAAGAGAAGATTTAAGTCCCGTAGATCGCGCCCGGGCCTTTCATAGGTTGGTTGAAGAATTTAAGTTCAAACAGAGCCAAGTCGCCGAAAAAGTCGGTAAAAGCCGAGAATATGTTGCCAATACTTTGAGGATTCTCTCTTTACCAGAGGAAATCCTAGAAGGCCTGAACCAAGGCAAGATTTCAGAGGGGCACACTAGACCACTCATGATGCTCTCTGAAAGACCGGAAGAGCAAATGACCTTGTTTAAAGAAATCGTTGATCGTCGTTTGACTGTCCGCGACAGCGAAGCTATCGCCCGGCGCATTGCTTCAGAACGAGCCAGAAAAAAAGATTTGAGCCCGGAGGTAAAAGCACTTGAAAAGGAGCTTAGCGAAAAATTTGGAACGCGTGTTCGTATAGAAAGGAAGCAGAGTGGGGGGAAGATTCATATAGATTTTTTTTCTGACGAAGATTTGGAAACAATCTTAGGGCTGATGAAGTCCGGCGAGTTGCAGGCCGAATCCGGCGAACTTTTTGTTAGCAAATCTGAAGACGTTGCCTCTGTGATACCATCGGAAGCTCCGGTTGACGATCGTTCTAAAGACGAGAAAGAAAATGAAGAAATATACTTTATAAAAAACTTTTCTATTTAATTTTTCTTTTTTTACCCCTCCATTTTTTGATTTTACTGTTTCCTGACCTGTTGTCTTTTTCTTCAAAAAGGGCGGCTCTGATTTTCTTTTGGGCCAAAATAGTCACGGTATCCTTTAGCCATTTTGAGCTGGGTTTGCTGCCTTGCCGTGTCAAAATCTCCACAATATCTCCGTTTTTTAGTTTTGTATCCAGCGCTAAAAATTTTCCGTTTATTTTTGCGCCAAACATTCGATTTCCTATGTCAGAATGTATAGCGTAGGCAAAATCAATTGAGGTTGAGCCGACCGGCAAGTCAACAACATCGCCTTTTGGCGTAAATACAAAGATTCTTTCTTTGAAAAAATTAAATTTTAAATCCTCCTCAAAGTTGTTTTGTTTGGAATCAGCTTGGAATTCGGCGAGTTCTTTGACCCAGTTAGGTATATCTGAATCTTTACTATGCGGACCGTCTTTAGCGCCCGCGATTTTCGGCCCGATATACGGCAGTAGACCAAAAATCCAAGCCAGTCCCCAGTTATTTTTTTTAAAATCTCCTTTATACGAGAGGTGAGAAGCTATTCCAAACTCTGCTTCTTTGTGCATTTCTTCTGTTCTGATTTGAATTTCGGCGATACCACCGTCGCCGGTAAAAATCGTTGTGTGGATGCTTCTGTAACCGTTTGATTTTGGATCAGCGATATAATCTTTTATTCTGCCCGGCAAAGGTCGCCAGAGCTCGTGGATTATCCCTAGAACCTTGTAGCAATCTGAAATTTCTTTAACGATGATTCTTAAAGCAGAGATGTCATGGATTTTGCCTATGTCCATATCATTCTTTTTTAGTTTTTGGCATAAACTATAAAGGCCTTTGAGACGGAAATCCGCTTTTAAAATTCTGATTCCTTCCTCGGCCAATTTTCTTTGCAATGTCCGATGGATTTTCTCCAATCTTTTTTGCGAATCCTTGCTTTTGTTTTTGAGCAGCTCTTTGGTTTTTTCGTATTCTTTTGGGTATACGTACGGGAATGCCAGGTCTTCTAAATCTTTCTTTAATTTTCCAATACCAAGTCGATAGGCAATTGGGGCATAAATTTCCAATGTTTCTTCGGCTATTCTCTTTTGTTTTTCATTTCGGACGAATTCTAGGGTCTTCATATTGTGCAAGCGATCTGCCAATTTTATTATAATGACTCGTATGTCTTGGGACATTGCGACAAAAAGTTTTCGCAGACTTTCACTGTGCCTTTTTATTCCTCGGTATTTAAGTTTGCCCAGCTTGGTTACGCCTTCTACGAGGAAGAGCACTTCTTTGCCAAATTCTTTTTCTATTTCTTGCTCGCTTGCTCGCGCATCTTCTATGGTGTCATGTAGGAGACCCGCGGCTATGGTTTTGGGTCCCACGCCGAGACCGGCCAAGATTTTTGCGGTTTCAAATGGGTGAATAAAATAATTTTCCCCAGACATTCTCTTTTGGTTTTCGTGGTAAGTCCTTGAAAAATCAAATGCTTTTCTGATGATTTCAGTATCTTTTTTTGAATAACCTCTAACTAGAGATAAGATGTCTTCAACTTGGGGCTCTTTTTTGTCTATTTGGTTGCTTTTTGGAGACATAGAGTTAATTATCAATTACCACTTTTTGATTACCAACCCGACTGTCAATGAATATTTGTCTCTCCCTTGAGTCATCTATTTTGTTGTTTTATCTGGTCTATGATTTGGACATTTTTTATCACTGCAACGTTCTGGTATTGTCTTGGTCCCCTCCATCATCAGTGAGTTGCATTGGGGACAGACCGCGCCAGTTGGCTTTGATTTGATTGTAAATTTGCATTTTGGATAGTTTGTGCAAGCGTAAAATATTCCAAAGCGTCCGCGTTTCTCGGTGAGCTCTCCAGCTTTGCACTCGGGACATTTAACGCCGGTTGAAGCTCTTTTCTCGGCCTCCGGATCTTTTTTAATATACTTGCATTTCGGGTATTGGTCGCAAGAAACGAATCTTCCGTACCTCCCATCTCTTTCTACTAATTTACCTTTACCACACTCCGGGCAGGACTCGCCGGTCTCTTTCGGACCCTCAAGTTCTTCACCGTTTATGGTTCTGGCGCCGGTGCAATCAGGGAATTTCTCGCAACTCAAAAATTTTCCGGTTCGGCTTAATTTTACCACCATCCCACTGCCGCAAACAGGGCACTTGATATTCGGGTCGGCTTTCTCCAGAGTGGTCAGTTTGGCAACTAACTCTTTGCTTTTGATTTCTTTTGAAAATGGAACGTAAAAATCTTTGAGGGTTTTTTCGTACCCCGATTTCCCTTCGGCGATCAAATCCAATTCATCTTCCATTTCGGCGGTGAAGGTGTCGCTGATGTATTGGGTAAAATTTTTTTCCAAAAATGAGCTAACCACGTCTCCGACATCGGTTGGATGAAGAGCTTTGTTTATTTTTTCCACATAAGCGCGATCCTGAAGGGTCTTGATGATTGAAGCATAAGTGGAAGGGCGACCGATGCCCCTTTTTTCCAATTCTTTTACCAAGCCGGCTTCAGAGTAGCGCGGTGGCGGCTCTGTTTCCTTGGCTTCGGTTTGAATTTCTATTAAAGAAAGACCCTCTCCTTTTTTTACTTCAGGTAAAATGACATCTTCGCCACGAGCGCCTGGGTCGGCCAAAAGCCAGCCGTCAAAAATAATTCTGGAGCCGTTGGCAAAAAATTCAGGAATCCCAGCCCCTTCAATTTCGGCAACAATTTTAGTTCGCAAAATTTTGGCTTCCGACATTTGCGAACTTAAAGTCCTCTGCCAAATTAATTTGTAGAGCCGTTTTTGTTCTTCGTTTGCGCCGACATCTGTTTTGGAAAGGTCGGTCGGCCGGATGGCCTCATGTGCCTCTTGAGCTGACTTGCTTTTGGTTTTATAGATTCTCGGTGAATAATAATTTTCTCCGAATTTATTTTTGACGACTTTCTCAATTTGGTTTTGAGCAACCGAGCTTAGGTTTGTGCTGTCGGTGCGCATATAGGTGATTAAACCGGCCTCATAAAGTTTTTGGGCCAAAGACATTGTCCGAGCCGGAGAAAAGCCAAGCCGGCTGGAAGCGGCTTGTTGCAGGGTAGAAGTTATGAAAGGCGCCCGGGGCGAACGTTTGGCCTCTGTCTCTTTGAGGTTAGAAACTAGCCAATGACCTTTTTTCCCAGCTTCAACAATTTGGTCAACTTCTGTTTTATCGGTGGGTTCTTTCGAGCAGGTTAAAGTCAGAATGTCGCCCTTTTGGCTTTTGACATCGGCAGTAATTACCCAAAATTCTTGCGGTTTGAAGGCGCGGATTTCTCGCTCGCGCTCCATTATGATGCGGAGAGCAGGAGATTGAACCCGACCGGCCGACAGGCCATAGCGCACTTTTTTCCAAATCAGACCGGAGAGGTCATAGCCGACGAGGCGATCCAAAACGCGCCGAGCTTCTTGAGCTCTGACTAGATTTTGATCAATCTCGCGAGGGTGGTTTAAGGCGTCTAAAACAGCGTCTTTGGTAATCTCATGGAAGACGATTCGTTTAATGTTTTTGTTTTTTGTTTTTTGATTTTTAACGCCATTCAAGCCACTGGCTTGAATGACATGCCAAGCTATCGCTTCTCCTTCGCGGTCGGGGTCAGTAGCTAAAAGCACTTCATCGGCTTTTTGGGCGGCTTGTTTAATGCTGGCGACGACTTTTTCCTTGCCCGGAGAGATTTCATAATGAGGCACAAAACCATTTTCTATATCAATGGCTTTTTTGTTGGATTTTGGCAAATCGCGAATATGCCCGACAGACGCTTTGACGGTGTAATCCTTGCCCAAATATTTTGAAATTGTTTTTTCTTTGGCGGGCGATTCTACGATAACTAACTTCATAAATATAATTCTAATCTACGAATTCACCCTCCTAACTTTCTTAGAAAGTTTGGCGGGTAAATGCTAATCTAAGAATGGCTACAAATAGTATAATCCTGACTGTTTTTAATTATTTGTTATCAATTGGTAGATTCGGATGGATTAGTTGATTAGCACTTCTATTACTAGCACACTAATTGTTAATATACAAATTTAGATATGAAAAACCCCTGGGCGCTTTCGCTAATTCCTATTGGCTAGTGGCTAAACCCTGTTTTTCAGCGCATTTTTTATCGTTTCCGGGTCGGAGTATTCCAGCTCGGTGCCGAGCGACAATCCTTTGCCGAGCGAGGAGATTTTGAAATTATATTTTTTTGCGAGTGGTTCAATTTTGGTTTTAACAAATTCGGCGGTATTTTCCCCTTCAGGATTGAAGTCGGTGGCCAAAATAATTTCCGTCAATTTTTTCTCGCGGCCGAGCTTTTCCAAATATTGGAGCAAGGAAGAGATCCGAATTTTTTTCTCCGGTTGTTTTTCCAAGATTGGCACAACTCCGCCCAAAACAAAATATTTACCCTTAAACTCGCCGGCCCTTTCAATATTCTCCACATCCAGATCACGGCTGACAATCATTAAAATGTTTTGCCTGCTATTATCTTCGCAAATCGGACAAGTTTTTTTTTGTCCAGAGTGAAAAAAGAAACGTTGGCAATCAAGGCAGATTTTGGCGCTTTTTTTTAACGACTCAATTTCGCCAGTAAGAGTTTTTATAAAAGCTGGATTTTGTCCCAACAAAAAATAAACAAACCGCCGAGCTTGTTTTTGTCCAATGCCGGGAAAATGAGAGAAAACCTCGGCAAGTTTTGTGATTTGCTCTGTCATATCTGTGCAATCTTAAATGATTTTTCGGCGCTAAAACTCTTCGTTTGAGAAAGTGGCGCCACCAAAGTCGCTTTTATCTATACTCTGAAACGTCGCTTTTTTGTCGTTAAAATAAAGTTCCACTCGACCTGTTTCTCCGTTTCTGTGTTTTTCTATTAAAATCTCGGCTATGTTTGTCCTTTCCGATTCTTCTTTGTACTTGTCTTCTCTGTGAATAAACATTACGACATCGGCGTCTTGCTCAAGTGATCCGGAATCTCGCAAGTCCGAAAGCCGTGGTCGCCCGCCACGGCTTTCTACCGCGCGAGAAAGTTGTGACAGGGCCAACACCGGAATATTCAACTCACGTGCCAAATGTTTAAGCGAGCGGGAAATTTCAGTTACTTGTTGGACCAAATTGTCGCTAGAGCGCGAGCTAACCGGTACCATTAACTGCAGATAATCCACAACCAAGAGCTTCAACCCCTTTTCGGCTTTCAGTCGTCGCGCTACAGCTCTCATTTTGAGGATGTTACTGCCTGGCTGGTCGTCTATAAAAATCGGCGCACCAGAAAGCTTATCTAAGGACTGGCGAATTGCGGCAAAGTCCTCTTCTCGGGAGAGTTTGCCGGTGCGTAATTTCCAAGCATCAACCTGGGCTTGAGCGGCTAACATCCTATCAACTAATTGCTGTGAGCTCATCTCCAAAGAAAAAATGCCGACTGGGTTTCCGAAATTGACCGCGGTTTGTCTGGCGATATCAAGCGCCAAAGAAGTTTTTCCCATTGAAGGCCTTGCGGCTAAAATTATCAGGTCAGAATTTTGTAGACCGGCCAGTTTGTGGTCAATTTCAGAAAATCCTGTCGGGATACCTCGATGTTCTCCTTTGAGATTGTGCAGACGATCCAACCTTTCCCACGCCTCCTCCAATTCGTTTTTGAGTTCTGTAAACCTGAAAGTGCTACCGGTAGAAGTTATCTCAAAAACCTGTTTTTCCGCTCGGTCTAAAATATCTTCCAAATCTGCCGCTTCGTCATAGCCAAGTCCGGCAATCTGTTCGGATGCTTCAATTAGAAGCCGCATTATGTGTTTTTTTCTAACAATTTCTGCGTAATGGCGAATATTTGCCGCAGTTGGCACACTGTTTACAAGCTCGGTCAAATAGCTCGCCCCGCCGACTTCATCCAATTCTTTTTTCTCTGACAATCTTGAGGAAACTGACAAAAGATCAATCGGATTGTTTTTTTTGAACAAATCAAGCATCGCTTCAAAAATCAATCTGTGTTTTCTGGCGTAAAATGAAGATGGCGCGATGATGTCAATAATTTCATAAAGAGTATCACTTCTTAACATTATAGAACCCAGAAGGGCTCTCTCGGCCTCTATTGCTTGCGGAGGAATTCTTAGATTTGATGGTTGATTTGCCATTGCTTCTATATTACCATAGGGCAACTTACTCTCAAGAATTGAATATTTTTAAATTTTGGATAAATTGTGTCTAATATGTGGAAAGCGGTTATTTTAGCGGCCGGTTATGGCAACCGGATGGGGGATCTCACAAAAAGCACCCCGAAACCCC
This sequence comes from Candidatus Paceibacter sp., assembly GCA_020724885.1. Taxonomy (GTDB): domain Bacteria; phylum Patescibacteriota; class Minisyncoccia; order Phycocordibacterales; family BOKC01; genus BOKC01. The sequence goes on from DYGD01000004.1 coordinate 14,434, forward strand.
TGCTTCGGGTTTTAGATAAAACACTCTTGGAACACAAGCTGGACCGCTTGCCCGATTCTGTTTCAGAAGTAGTAATCGTGGTGGGGTACCACGGCGACCAGATTGTTGAATTATTAGGAAAAAATTATGCCGGGCGTAAAATTTCTTATGTCTGGCAAAAAGAGCTATTAGGAACGGCTGATTGTCTCTGGCAAGCCAAAGATTTACTTAATGAGAAATTTTTGGTAATGATGGGCGATGATATCTACTCAAAAGAAGATACAGAAAATTGCTTGAAGTATGATTGGTCTATTTTGGTCAAAAAAGTTGGTTTTTTGCGTGCTGGTGGGCGAGCAATTTTTAACGACGACGGAACTTTGAAAAACATCGTTGAAGGCGAACATAATGTAGCAGACGCTTATGTCAACACCGGCCTTTATGTTTTGGGTCCGGAAATTTTTAGTTACCCAATGGTGCAGATACCAGGCAAAAAGGAATTTGGCCTGCCACAAACTCTATTGCAAGCGCTGAACGATATTGAAATAAAAGTTGTTGAAAGCCGGGGACAGTGGCTTCAAATCACCAGTCCTGAAGATTTGAAACTAGCCGAAGAGGTTTTGAAGAACCGCTGATGAACATAAACAAACTGCAGAAATTACTCAACGGAGACAACTTGGCGATCGCCAAGTTGTCTCCGTTGACAGATAAGAAATAATTTGCTAGGGTGGAGGCGGAAAACCGCTCTTTGGCTTTGCCAGTGTGGCAGTGTGGCAGAATCCAATCATATCTCTAGCATCGTGTTGGAGATAAAGTTACCTGAAGAAAGGAGAGGGTGATGATCGATTATGCGCATAACCGGAGTTTGTTGATAGCAGTGTCACATCGGGAGCATGTTGCCGCGGAAGAACATAGAAAAACAGTCAGACAGATCACAAGAGCCGATCAATTTTCATGATCTTCAGCGCGAAACCCAACAACTTCTTCGAATACTTGAAGAACACCAATTAGTGTCGGATGAGCAAGTTCGCGACCGACTTAGTGCGTTGCGGGATCTCACCACGAAAGCGCTCCTCAATGGCTACAGGTGATTTGAATGACCCGGCAATGGACCCTCTATTTCAAACTTAGAGGTTTTTTCATTAAAGATAAAAAATCAAAGATTCTTCACTATCGGTCTCTTTTCCGTGTCTTTCACCTCAAAGCCCTTTTGTTTGATTATCTCTCGCAGGCGGTCGGCTTCGGGCCAGTTTTTTTCTTTGCGGGCTTTTTCTCTTTTGGAGACCAGTTTTTTTATTTCTTCCGGGATAAAAACTTTTTTGGGTTTTTGACTCAACTTCAAACCAAGAACTTTATCAAATTCCAAAATAGTCGCTCTTTTTTGGGAGTTGTTTATTTTTTTATCTTTGACTAAATGCCACAGCAAAGCTAGCGCTTTCGGCGTGTCCAGGTCGTCGTTTATGTGTTTTTTGAATTTTTCCAAATATTTTTTATCTGGCGGAGATTTTTTAGTTGGCAGGCCGGAAGTAAACTCTCTTAGTTTTTTCAATGAATGTTCGGCGCCTTCAAGCGCTTGCCATGAGAAAGAAATAGGGGAGCGGTAATGGGCGCCGAGTAGCCAATAGCGTAGCACCAAGGGCTCTATTCCTTTTTCCTCAATTTCCTTTAATGTCACAACATTGCCGAGCGACTTCGCCATCTTGCCGTCGGGCATTATCAGATGTTCGTTGTGGAGCCAATATTTTGCTAGGGGTTTATTATTGACTGCTTCGCTTTGGGCGATTTCATTGTTGTGATGAATGGGAATGTGTTCAATTCCACCTGTATGTAAGTCAAAGGTGTCTCCGAGATATTTTTTACTCATAGCTGAACATTCAATATGCCAGCCGGGGAAACCCTTACCCCAAGGACTGTTCCAACCAATCTGTGAATTGTGTTTCCATAAAGCAAAGTCGCGAGGATTTATTTTTTTCTTATTTTCTCCGACTCGCGATTCAGAGATTTCCGAGAGTCCGCCCAATTTTCCGTAATCGGAAAATTGGGCGGTGTTAAAGTAAATCCCATCGCTTGTTTGGTAAGTGTATCCCTTTTTTTCCAACTTGCTAATAAATTTTATGTTCTCGGCGATATGGTCGCTGGCGAAGGGTGCTTTAGTGGGGGAGAGGGTGTTCAATTTTTTCCGGTCTTCAAAGTAGATCTCAGCATATTTTTGACCAAGTTTTTTCATATTTTCCAAAGTGAAAGCCAGACCCTCTTTTTTAAGGCCACGACTCATTTTGTCTTCGCCGTTGTCGGCGTCAGATGTTAGGTGTCCGAAGTCGGTAATATTTACAACTTGTTTAACCTTGTAGCTGTTGAATTCTAGAGCGCGCCTTAAGGTGTCCCAAATTACCGCCGAACGAAGGTTGCCGATGTGTTGGCGATCGTAAACTGTCGGCCCGCAATTGTACATGCTAACCTTTTTTGGTTTTAAAGATCGGAAAGTTTCTTTTTTTCTGGTAAGGGTGTTAAAAAAAATAATCATTACTAGATTCTAACTTTTATCGGTTAAATTCAAAAGATTGACAAAATTTTTTAAAATTATATCATTTAACCAGAGTTCAAAGACCTCTCGCGGTGATGACGGAAACAAGCCGAAACAAACCAGGGAAAGGGGGTAGGGCAAGTGGAAACAAAAAAGAGACCCATGGCTTTCTTGCAGAGGTTCGTGTTGGTCGGTCTGCTCACAGGCCTAGTCGTCTCTGCGTTCAGCGTCATGGCTGGAGTGGTTGCTTCAATCCTGATCATTGGTTTCGGGACTCTGATCTTTTTGGCGATCACTCTTGACTTTGAATGAGCTGGTGTCCGGCGCGTCGCAAGTTGCAGCGCGCTGTTTTTTTTGCAATAATATTATTTGAATATTAATTTCTATGACAGAAAAATCACAAGATAAAAAACCCTTTTTAAAACCAGTTTTATTTGCGGTCATCTTTTTCTTCGTTGGTTTTTATATCGGTTCCGGTAGTAGTCAAGAGTTTGTAAAAATTAGGGGGTTGGAAGGAAAAGAGGCGCCGGCTGATCTGTCGGCCGATTTTTCTCCATTTTGGAGGGTCTGGAATTTGATAGACGAGAAATATGTGCCGCCCGATTTAGAAATTGCTGAGGACTCCGTGTCTGGGCAAGAGCGCGTTTGGGGAGCCATAAAAGGTTTGGTTCATTCTTTGGGGGACCCGAACTCTGTCTTTTTGACTCCCAGAGAGCTAGAAATCTTTGAAGAAGAAATCAACGGGGCTTTTGAGGGTGTTGGAATGGAGGTTGGCTTGAGAGAGGGTTTTTTGACAGTCATAGCGCCCCTAAAGAGCACTCCGGCCTATCGGGCCGGCATAAAAGCGGGTGATCAGATTTTTAAGATTGACGGCAAGGAAACCGTAAACTTATCTGTGGAAGAAGCGGTGGGAATGATTCGTGGTAAAAGGGGCACAATGGTTTCGTTGGTCCTTTTTAGGGAAGGTGTCAGGGAGCCGATTGAAGTAAATCTGACACGAGAGACAATTGATATTCCCATTCTTGATACCGAATGGGCAGGTGATGTTTTTATTATTAGGTTGTACAATTTTTCAGGCAATGCCCAAAGCGCCTTCAGGGAAGCTCTCCGAGAGTTTATCCAAACCACTCATTCCGGTGATAGAAAAATGATTCTTGATCTTAGAGGTAATCCGGGCGGTTTTCTCGGGGCTTCGGTTGATATTGCTAGTTGGTTTTTGCCCGCTGGCAAAATTGTGATAAAAGAGGACTTTGGTGGCCGACGGGATGATTTAATTCACAGGAGCCGAGGTTATAATATCTTTGGCAACGATCTGAAGATGGCGGTCTTGATTGATGGTGGTAGCGCTTCCGCTTCAGAAATTTTGGCTGGGGCTCTTCAAGAGCACGGAGTGGCTAAGATTTTCGGTAGCCAATCGTTTGGGAAGGGGTCAGTGCAGGAACTAGTTAGAGTTACGCCCGACACCTCTCTAAAAGTCACTGTAGCACGGTGGGTTACACCGAATGGCAAATCGATCTCTTTAGGAGGATTAACTCCAGATATTGAGGTGATAGCTCTTGACGAAGAATCTTCCGAAAATGACACCGACCATGCTTTTGAGAAGGCCCTTGAGTATTTAAGGAATTAAATTATTGCAACCTGGGCAGATAATTCTTAACATTTGAAAAAACAATATGCGTATAATTCTTCTCAAAGATGTTTCAAAAGTCGGTCAGAGGTATGAAATTAAAGATGTCTCTGATGGTCACGCCCTAAACTTTCTTATACCGAGAGGTTTGGCCAAACCAGCCAGTCCAAAAGAAATTTCTCTGATGGACAACTTAAGGAAACAAGAGGAGAAAAGCAGACAAGAAAAGTCGCGTCATTTGAAAGAAGCTTTTAGTTCAATCAATCAAAGAGTGGTGATAAAAACTAAAGCCAACGAAAAAGGCCATCTGTTCAAGCGAATAAGCGAGGAAGATTTGTCGCAAGCGATAAAAAATCAGTTTGGAATAGAGATAGAAAAAAAATTGATAAAGATAGAAAAACCGATAAAAGAAATCGGGGAACATGAAGTTATGATTGAGACCGCCGATCATAACGCAAAGGTCGGCATCTCCGTTTCTTCCGCCTAATAGCTTTTCAATTAAGGCAGGACGCTAACGATCTTCTTTATCTTTGTTTTGTTGTTGAGGGAGATTTTTCTCTTTTTTGTTATAACAACCTCTCCGTCTGCCAAGGCGAAAAGAGTGTAGTCCTTGCCGCTTCCGACATTCTTGCCAGCTAGAAATTGAGTGCCTCTTTGGCGCACCAAAATCAACCCGGTCTTGGCTTTTTGCCCGTGGTTTATTTTTATGCCGAGATACTTTGGATTGGAATCTCTATTATTTTTTGTTGAACCTCCCGCTTTCTTATGTGCCATATTATTAGTTTACAGGTTCCTTATAAGTTTTTAACTTACCAACTTAAAACTTACCAACTTCTCTGGTATTATTAACCTAATGAGTATAAGGGAAGCTTCCCAAAAAATCAAGGTTTATTTAGGGGAATCGGCTAGTAGAGAAAAATTCTTTATAATAGCCGTGATTTTTTTGGTCGGGACCGCTGCTTTTGGATTGGGAAGGGTGTCTACTCTGGATGGTAAAAGGGAGCCGGTTAAAATTGGGCAGGTACAATTGCAAGCCGACCTAGCTAGCAGCTTGTTGGCCGGGCAGGCGGACTCTTCAGTCGAGGAGGTGTTGAATGGCCGGGTAAATCTTCAGGAAGGCGGTTTCTTGGTTGGTTCAAAAAACGGCAATAAATATCATTTTCCCTGGTGTTCGGGCGCCAAACGAATTTTAGAAGAAAATAAAGTATATTTTGAGTCGGCGGAAGCTGCTCGATCGGCCGGCTACACTCCAGCGGCGAATTGTAAGGGACTGGAATAACACGACACCAATCCACGAATTGAAACGAATTACACGAATGAAGATGAATAAGAAAGTACTTGAGTTTATTCGTGTCATTCGCGCTGATTCTTAAATTAGTGTCGAGAAAATATGATTGTTCTAGATATTGAATCAACTGGGACTGATTTTCAAAAACACGCAATTGTTTCCATAGGCGCGATTGATTTTTTGGAACCGACACGGACTTTTTATGAAGAATGCAAAATTTGGGAAGGGGCACACATAGATGGTACAGCTTTGACTGTCAACGGTTTCGGTGTGGAAGAGGTAAAAAGAAAAGACAAAAAAGGGGAAGGGGAAATTGTTAAAAATTTTATTGATTGGGCGATGACGGCTTCAGAGCACACCATAGCCGGTCAGAATCCTTTTTTTGATTTATTTTTTATTCAGGTAGCTTGTCAGAGAGCTGGCCTGAATTTTCCTTTGGCTCACAGGATAGTTGATATGCATTCCGTGTGCTATCTCCATATGATAAAGCGTGGGATGGTCCCGCCGGTAGAGAAGGGGAGAAGTAACCTCAATTCGGACGCGATTATGGAATATGTCGGCTTGCCGACCGAACCAAAACCCCACAATGCTCTAAATGGCGCCAAATGGGAAGCTGAGGCCTTCTCTCGGTTGTTTTATGATAAGTCGCTTTTACCCCAATTTGCTAGTTATAAAATTCCTTGGGCAAGATAAAAAACGCCCCCCTGGCCTTCTTGGCAGTGGGGGGGGTGCTGTGGGGGTGTCTGGCACACTAGCTGATCTGCTTCGGCGGATCAACAAGGTAGAATTTGCCGGGGTAGATGGAATTTCCGATTAGCTCGATTTCCTTGAGGATGGTTTCCACCTCGTCGAATGTCCGAAGGATTTCTTCGTAGGTTTGGTTGGCCTCATCTTCAATCTGCAGAAGTCGCTCTGCGAACCGAATCAGTTCTTCGGCTGTCGCGCGCTCTCTTTTTTCGGTGAATTCCTCTTCAAGTAGAACGCGGTTCCGGTCGATCTGTTCCAGCTCTTCAGTCAGCTTCGTGAGGTGAGCCCTGGCCCCATCAAACTGTTTTAGTTTTAGAGTCAGCAGTTCTATAGGTCTCACCGCTTGGAATTGGGGCTCGGCATCACTTTGTTGTGGTGGTGATGGGGCAGTGACGACGGGCTCGCTGACGCTAGAGAGGTGTGAGTAGAAGACCATCCCGATTGCTATCGTGACGACAGCAAAGAACCCCACCAGACGCTTGTTGGAAAAAACACTGATTTTGTTCACGAGTATTTCCTTCCCTGTGTTTTTTGTTTGGTTGTACGTAACCAAACTCGGCGTGCTCTCATTAAAATATAATATCTTGTAAGATTTTTGTCAAATATAAAATACCAATATTTTAAATGTCTTTTGGATTAGAAAAGATAATATCAATAAAACCCTTGTTTTAAGCCATTTTTGGGTAATTTTAAAATAAACTAAACCATAAAAATCTGTTTTTGTCATTGACAAAATAGATTGAATATGCTAGGATGTTAATAATCCAGTAAAAGTTGCTGGATTTTATTTTTAGGAAGAAAATTTCAAAAATATGCTAAAAATTGCTTTACTTCTTACTCTGACCAGCTTGACCGGTCTGAACGCTCCGGCGGTGATGATTGGTGATGTGGTTGATGAGCCTCCGAGTATCGAGGCCGCAGTAGAAGCGGCCTTCGCCCAAGAATTGGAAATGACGGACGAGGAAATTGTCCGTGAATACTTTAAAGACGACCCCATTATGGTTAGAATCGCTTTTTGCGAGTCAACCTTCAGACAATATGATAAAAATGGGAATGTTTTAAGGGGAGTTGAAAACAGCAGAGACGTTGGTTTGATGCAAATAAACGAACATTTTCATCTTGAGAAGGCGAAAAATCTAGATATAGATATTTATACGATTGAGGGTAATATGGAATTTGCCAGATATCTGTATGAAAGAGAGGGGACTAGACCTTGGAACGCTTCTAAAAAATGTTGGAGTAGATAAAAATAACCCGCGGTGAATTCCGCGGGTTATTTTTATCTATACATCACATCTAGCCCCATTTATTTATTCTTTCAGGGGATGAAATTTTTTGTGGGTATTTTCAGCGTATTTGTCGGAAGCATGGACATATCTTGTTGTGGTGTCAAGAGATTCGTGCCCCAAAAGAATTTGGATGGCGGCTGGATTAGCGCCTTGTTCTGCCAGATACGTAGCGAAGCCATGACGGAGCGAATGGGCACTGGTCGGAACGTTTATACCCACAAGCTCTCGATATTTTTTGATCTTCATTTGCAAATAATTTGCTGATATGTGCTTGTTTTTATCGCTGGCATTTAACCCGCGGTTGGCTTTGAAAAGAAAAGGTGAGTCATCGTCTCGTTTTTCCAAATAACTTTTTATGTGTTTTGTGGCCCGTTGTGTTAAATAGACGAAACGTTGTTTTTTTCCTTTTCCTTCAATGAAGATCCGCCCGCTTTTATCAAGCTGATTAATTCTAAGAGAGATTAATTCGGAGATTCGCATGCCAGATGCAAAAAGTGTTTCTAGAGCCGCCCGGTTTCTTAGGGCGACAATTTTGTCCCTCTCAAACTTTGTCGGCGATTCTATGAGCTTAATTAATTCTTCCATTTCGGAAACTTGTGGATGTTTTTTTTCCATTCGCAAGAGTTTGATAGTTCCGGGCGCAACAGGTGTCTCGTGGTCCATATCTATTAGGTAGGATAAGTATCGTCTAAGAGAGCTGAGATTTCTGTTAATTGAACCGCTTTTAAGTTGTCTCTGGGGTTTTTCACCTTCAGCGGTTTTTCTATCAGACGAATTAAGATAGGCCTTATATTGTTCAATAGTTCTTTTTGTTATTTTTGAAAAGGGAATCCCGCCTAATTCTTCTTCCAAAAATAATTCAAAAGTTTTTAAGTCGCGCTCATAATTGTACAAAGTTTCTTTTGAATAATTGTTTGATTGGATAAATAAAAGAAAGTCGTCGAGGTAGGGTAGGAAGTTTTTACCAGATTTTTCTCCTGACATAGAATAATATAAAAGTGAGTATAATATCTCTAACACTCAATTATTATGATAACAAAGCCAGCCCGTGCTGAATAGGCACCTTTTCCCCTTCTCTCGTCGCATTTCGTACTCTCTCATTTACTGCTTAGGAGAAAAGATGCTAAATATACCCTTTAAAAAGTCCCAGAGGGGCTTTAGAATGCCCCAGATAGCGTCTAGTACGGCTTTTATTGAGGGATTTTTTATGAAATCAACAATGTCGAAATCCCAAACCAACTTTATAAGAGCTAAGGCAATTATTATTAGAATTAGAGTTTTTATAAATCCCCTTTTATTTTTGTTGTTATCCATATTTTTTATTGTCTTGTTAATTATATCATAATAATTTTAGATCCGATTTTAATATTTTTTACTTTGATTTATTTACTAAAATATGTTGTAATTATAAAACTAGTTTTTACAGAGTTGGAAGATATGACATTGGGTTTAGATAGGCCTTTAAATCAGCTAATGGCATATAAGCTCCGTTGCACGGTGTTTTTGATTTATATATTTGCGGTCTTAAACCCTCGGTTATATACAAGCCGAAATGCAGATGCGGGCCGGTTGAATACCCTGCTCCGAAAGTTCCCGGCAAGCCACCACTTAGACCCACAGCTTCTCCTGTTTGGACATTCTGTCCCGGTTGGACCCTGATTGACGAGAGGTGAGAATAAAGAGTTGAAAGCCCGTTATTGTGTTTTATTAAAACCCATTTGCCGAAGGAATAACAACCCTTAATTTCGTCTGTATTTCCAATGTGGCTAACTACCCCAGACAAAGCGGCTTTGACTCTGGTTCCCATTGAAGCTCGGAAATCTATGCCATTATGGCCTCTGCCGCTATAGGCTCCGCTTCTTGCGAATTCGGTATCGCCGAAATACTGCGTGATAAAAACATTGTCCAGAGGCCAAGATAAAATTCCGGGCCTAGCCGGCGGTATTTGGGATGGATCTATTACCAACCGAAGTTGGGACTCAAACTCGAACAATTCTTTTTCAAATTCGGCTTTTCTAGTTAAGTTTCTTGCGAGTATTTTTTGATATTCGGCCTCCTGATTTTTGGTTTCTTGGAGTAGAGCGGTCTGTCTTTGTTTGTTTAATTCGGCCACATTATGCTGGTCTCTTAGATCGAGACGTAATATCTCTAATTGATTTTTATTTTCCTCCGCTTCCTTTTTTTTATTTTCTAAAGTTTCTTTTATAATTTTTAAATTATTAAGATTTTGTCTTACTTCAACTTGGAATCTTTGTAAGGTCTCAACCTCTTCCCAAATAGAAGAAAAGTCCCCATATTTGAGTAAGGATTCTACTAAAGAGCTCTCACTGTTTTCGTCTATTAATCTTAGGGTTTCTGACAAGCTCTGGCTGTTTTTTGTTATCTTTTGTTCTGACTCCCCTATCTCCAAAACCAGTTTCTCTATATTTAAGGAGGTGTTACTTATTTTGTTTTCAGTTAAAGAGATGTCTTGACCAAGCTTCTTTTGAGTTAGTTCAATTGATTTTACAGCGCTCTGTAGAGTATTTACTTCTCTCCCCACCTCATTTAGTTGCTGTCTTGATTTTTCTATCTCTTTTTCTATTTCGCTGATCTGGTTACTTCTCTGGTTTATTTGGTTTTGCAACTCTCTGATTACTTCCTGATTCGCGTATAGATTTTTCTCTTCCCAGAGTAAAAAAATCGCCGCAAGTGCGGATAAAACAAAAAATGGTAAAACTAACCAATTGCTTGGTCTTGTCCCTGAATTTTTTCGCTGAGTTCTTTTGTTGTTTTTTGCCATCTTAGTAAGGTTTCTTCTTTACCCAAAATCTTAGCTATAGAAAAAGGGTCTGCCGACTTTTCTCTGCCAGTGAGAGCGTATCGTAGGGGCCATAAAACTTCCCCTCGCCCCCTTTCGTCGGCGTATTTCATCAATTTATCTTTTATTATTTTAACATCCCAATCTGTATTGCCTAATCCGTTGATTATGTCTGAAGCTTTGCTAAGGTGTAGAATGGTACTTTTTATATCTGGATTTTTAAACCAAGGAACCTTGTCTGCCTGCACAGTCGGCGCTTCAAAGAAGTAATCCAGCTCACCGTTTTTTACAAGTTCCTGTATATCGCCCCATTTTTTTATTCTTTCGACGATTAAATCTATAAAGACGGGGTTTCCTAGAACAGGCGATTTTAACCAACCCTCCTTATGTTTTGCCAGATATTCTTTGATTTTGTCCGCTTTCTCTTCTCGGTTTAAATTGTTTAGATATTGCTGATTTAGCCAGTCAAGTTTTTCTGGATTGAAAACAGCACCACCCTTTTGAACCTTTTTTATGTCAAATATGGAGACCAATTCGTCTAAAGAGAAGATCTCTCTTTCGTCTCCGGGGTTCCATCCCAAAAGAGCCAAGAAATTTATCATAGTTTGGGGCAGTATACCTTGCTCCCGATAATGCTTCACTGAAACTGAGTCGCCATGCTTTCTTTTTGAAAGTTTTGATTTGTCTTGGGCTAGAATCAGCGGAATATGGGCATAAACTGGTCTCGGAAATCCGAGCGCTTCTTGGATAAGGATTTGTCTTGGAGTATTTGAAATGTGATCTTCGCCTCGTATCACGTGGCTGACATTCATTTCAAAATCATCCACCACTACAGCTAAGTGGTATAGGGGTTCGCCAAGACCTTTAGCAATTATGAAATCTCCAAGCTCGGTTGTGTCAAACAGGACTTCCCCTCTTATTACATCATTGAATTTGATTTTGGTGTTGGGGTTTTTGAATCTGATAACCTCTCCCCTGCTCCCTTCTTTTTCCGCGTCTTCTTTTGAAATATAAGCTTTTTCGTTCTTGATGAGATTTTCCAGGTGTTTTTTGTAGATTGCTGTTCTTTCCGACTGGCGGTAGAATTCATCGAAGGATAAACCCAACCAATTGAGTTCGGATATCAGACCGTCCTCGTATTCTTTTTTTGATCGCGCCCTGTCGGTGTCCTCGATTCTCAAAATAATCTCACCTTTGTTTTGCTTAGTAAAAATATAATTAAAAAGAGCGGTCCGGGCGCTACCGACATGCAGGGGTCCGGTTGGCGATGGGGCGAATCGGGTAATGACTTTTTTCAGTTTATAGTCCATAGTTCGGTAAATTTCTAGAAACTATTTCTCGTGTTCTAGTGCCAAATTTAAAATTTCTTCCGCTATTATTTTAGCCGCGTCTTTCTTGGCAAAATTACCAGCTGCTTTTGCCATGACCTCTGACCTGTTTTTGTCTGATAATAATTTTTTTATCTCTAAAATTAAGATTGAACCAGACAGGTTTGATTCTTCAATTACGATACAAGCGCCGCTTCTAGCGTATTCGTAAGCATTCTTTTTTTGATGACCACCGTTTGAGTTAGTAATTGGTATGATAATACTAGGTTTGCCCCAGTTGGCGATTTCAAAGATTGTGGAGCCGGCGCGGGAGATAATAAGGTCGGTCGCACCGGCAGCCATTTTCATTGCCTCGTCATTTAAATAGTCAAAAGGTTTGTATCGGTGTTTGTTCTCTGAATCATACAATACGGCCCGAGACCGGCTCTCTACGTCTAGATAATTATTTTTGCCGGTTTGGTGGATGATCTGGCAAAATTTTACTAGCTCCGGCAAGGATTCTATTATCAGATCATTTATTTTTTGTGCTCCTAGAGAACCGCCCAGAACCAAGACACTCGGCAGACCATTTTCAAGTTTTAAAAATTCTCGCGCCCCGTCTTCAGGTGCACTTAGTAAATTTTTTCTGATCGGGTTTCCGGTCAGAGCCACTTTTTCTTGCTTGAAGTATTCGGTAGCTCCGGGCCAAGAGACAGCAATCCTTTTTGCAAATTTACCTGACCAGACGTTTGTTTTTCCCGGGATTGAGTCCGACTCGTGGATAATAACCGGAATCCTTAAGATTCTCGCCGCGAAGACGGCTGGGAAGCTGCCATATCCGCCTTTACTGAAGACCACGTCAGGATAAATATAAAACATTATCCAGAGGGCTTTCACCATTCCCCAAATCGTCTTGAAAATATCAGAAAAATTCAATAGTGAAAAATACCTTCGCAATTTGCCCGACGAGACCCTTTTGAAGTTTATATCATTGTCAAAAAGCAGGCCCTCATTGTATGGTTCGGGGGCCATATAATATAGGGTCGGCTTTATTATATGTTTTTCTTTTTGCAGATCATTTAAGGCCTGGGCGACTGCTATAATTGGATAAAAATGTCCACCCGATCCACCGCCTGTGAATAAAATTTTCATATATTTACAAGTTATCTACTATTATATCGTGACACATTTAAAACAATTCCTATTGAAGCTAAGGTGAAAAACAATGCCGTTCCTCCGTGACTGACGAACAAAAGTGGCAAGCCGGACATCGGTACCACTCCGGTCATAGAAGCAATATTAAAGAAAGATTGAATTATTATCAACATAATAATTCCAACCACTAGAAGCCCTCCGAATTTATCCGGAGACCACTTGGCTATTTTGAGACCTCTCAACGCAAAAAATACAAACAGGGTTATTAGTAGTAGACTGCCTAAAAATCCAAATTCTTCGGCTGCTACCGCAAAGATGGAATCGCCAACCGGTTCTGGTAAAAATCCGAATTTTTGTATACTTTGACCAAAACCTCGCCCAAAAGTTCCGCCGGCGCCTATGGCTATAAGAGATTGCTGGAGCTGATAACTGGCTCTTTGGTAATCTCTGGATGGGTCTAGAAAAGTTATTATTCTCTCCGTGGCGTATGGTTTTAATAGGGCGATGAGACCGATCCCGATAACACCTAAGATCATGAAGATGATGACATCTCTCCATTTGGCCCCTGCCGCTACAAAAATTGAAAATCCGGCGGCAGCGATAACCAAGAAAGTTCCTATGTCTGGCTGGGTCAAGAGTAAGCTAGCGGCGATTCCCACCAAGATCAGAAACGGCACAAGACCAAGGTGAATTTTTTCTATTTCATTTTTTATTCCAGACAACCAAGTTGAAAGGTAGATTATAAAACCGATTTTTAAAAATTCTGCCGGTTGGAAAGAAATTCCTAATATATAAACCCACCTTCTAGCGCCACCGTGCTGAAAGCCGAGTCCGGGTATGAAAACTAAAATCGTGGCAATTACGGAAAAAAGAAAAATATAAATCGCATACTTTCTCCATTTTCTATAATGAATTTTTGAAAGGGTGAGCATTGCCAGGGTCCCCAAGAACAGACCGAAAAATGTTTGGCTGAAAGCCACATCTCCGAAATTTCCTTTATCTTTTGCTAATAATCCCAAAGAAGCGGAGGTAAAAATAAAAAAGCCAAAGATTATCAGGGCTAGTGTTAGTAAAAAAAAGACCTTATCAAATCCTCGCTTTTTATCTTTTGCTACCATATTAAAGCCAAAATAACTCCTATTAGGGCAAAGACGACACTGATGACCCAGAATCTCATAGTAACTTTGTAGGCCGGCCAGCCGAGAGCTTCAAAATGGTGATGGATTGGGGCGATGATAAATATTTTCTTTTTTCTGAATTTTTTTGAGAAAACTTGGATTATATTTGAAAGCGATGTGGCGACCAGCGGGAAAGCGATAACCGGCAAAACCAAGATCCCAAAACCACCACCTAAGGTGTCAGTCATAAAAGCAACCACCGAAAGGGTCAAGGTTAACCCCATTGTTCCTGTTTCCGACATGTAAAATCTGGCCGGAGGAATGTTGAACCATAAAAAAGCCAGCGTCGCGCCGGCGACCATAGCGCAAAAGGCCGCTAGATTGATTTGTTCCAAGAAAAAGGCGATAGTTGCATAAGCAGAAAAAATAATGACAAAAATGCCACCAGCCAGACCATCAATTCCGTCTATGATGCCGCCAGAATAAATTGCCAAAGTTACAACTGCAAAAAATGGCACAAACAGCCAGCCAAGCTCCAGGACCCCTATAATCGGCAGATTAATCCCTGTAACATCTAATTTCAAGAAGAACCATAGCCCGGCCGAGAGCCCTATTGCCACAACTGCCAAGAGTCTTTTTTTTAGAGATAAACCACCATTTTTTTCAGTTACATTTTTTACCTCAAGATAGTCGTCAAATAATCCGATCAAAGAACCGAATATCAAAATTGAAAAAGGAATCCATGTTTGGTTTCGGCTCAAAAAATCAAGTTTAGAAGTCAGTTCGCCGGGCAATAGTTTTGCTGTCATCCATATTCCGATTATTGCAATAAAAGCGCTGAGCCATATCACCACCCCGCCCATTCTTGGGGTTCCGACTTCTTTTTCTTTGTGTAGAGAATTGAATATCTCTGCTTGTTTTCCGTCAATCGCCAACTTACCGGCTCGCTTTTTCCACATCTTGTTCTTGTAAAGATATCCGGTCAGAAAAGGGGTAAGGCCGATTCCAATCCAAAAAGCGATTATTGAAGGGAGAATGACTTTTACAGTATCTATTATCATAAAAAATTACCAAGAAGAATTCTTCTCTTCAATGATAAAGCTTCTGGCCGCACCAATCAATTTTTCGGTGTCGGTAAAACGTTCTTCTATGCTTGAGCCCAAAACCACTATTATGATCGGTTGGCCTAATCCGGAGTCAAAGACCGTTACCAAATTGCCTCCGGCTAAATCAGTATAGCCAGTTTTGGCGCCTATCATTCCGGGCACTTTCTTGGCTATCAGGTTTGTGTTGGTGGCGGTGTGATGTTTGTTGCTAAGAGAAATGAATGACAGCTCTTTATTGTCTGTGGGCTCTAAGATTTCCGGATGTTCCCGAAGAATGTATTGGAAAAACAACGCGGTTTCTTTGGCGGTGCTGTAAGCGCCACTCTGACTTTTATTTTGATCTAGGCCGGTCTCGTCGTAAACCACCGTATTTTCTAGGTTTAGTTCTTGTGCTTTTTGATTTATCTTTTCTATAAATTTTTGTCGGCCTTTTCTTGGGTCGTCTGTCCCGGCTGAAATTGCCCCAACCACCGAGGCGATAGCTCTGAAGCCATCATTTGAAGACGATACCAAACTAAAATCCAGTAAATCTTTCAAAAGCCAGCGTTCGTCAACATAAAGACCGCTATCGCCTTCGGCCTCTAAGAATTCTCTTTGTATTCTGATCTCGGTGTTTGCCGGCGCGAGCTCAAGAGTGATTACGGCGGCGATCATTTTTGTTATAGAAGCCAGAGGCGCTACCTTGTTTGCTTTTTTTTCAAAGAGGATTCTTTGGTTTTTCATATCCCAAACAAAAGCCGAATCGGCGGCGATCACCAAATCAGAGAAAAAATTTTCTAAATTTGGAATGGAGGATACCACCCCTTTTTCTTCAGCCCGGTTTTGTGTTGTCATATTATCACTATGACTGATTGATTGTGGTTGTAGTGGAATGATAAAAGAAAAAGTCAGCAGGAAGGCAAAGAGGACTCCGGTTGTAATGTTTTTGATCTTTGAAAATTGTGTTTTTTGTTCCATCTGCTTTTTTTATTTTCTTCAATCGTTTCCCGCGGTGGTTTCCGGTTTTGCTATATTCATATCCTCCATTTCTTTTTTGGTTGATTCAAATTCCGGCAGGTCTTCTATTTTTTTCAAATTCATAAAGGCCAGAAGCTCCATTGTTGGCTGATAGGAATTTCCTCTTCCTCGCCCTTCGGTTTTTTCCACTAGGCCTCTAATGAGCAGGTTGCGGATAATATAACTTGAATTGACACCTCGAATATAATCAATTTCTTTTTTATTAATCGGTCCTTTGTAGAGAATAATAGACAGGGTCTCCAAGCCGGCTTTGCCGAGTTCGCGATTTAATTCTTCTTTGTTTATTTCGGCGATAAGTTCGGACAGAACCGGATTGGTGCCGAGCATTACTTTTTCAGCGTGCTCTACAAGCGAAAGACCTCGACCCTCCAATTTTATCCTAAGGTCTTTCATGGCCTCTTTTACAGCGTCTTCGCTTAGGCCTAGAATTTCCGAAAGTTTTTTTATTGAAACCGGCTCTCCGCGGTGGAAAAGGATAGCTTCTATTTTTGCGTCTAATGTCATTTTTCTATTTGGTATCAATTTTACTTTTTACCCTCTACTTATTTTCTTGTTTACCACTTCTATCTCAATCTCCCCAAAGTCACCCCGCTGTTCGGCTTGCACCATTCCCCGCTTGATAAGTTCCAAAACTGCGAGGAAGCTGACAATGATATTTTCTCGCGCGGCGCTTTTGTCACCGGCTTTGGAAAATTCCCGGAAACTCATCTTGAAACCTTCGGTAATTCTTTTGAGCAATCGCTCTATCATTTCCTCCAAACTGATAACCTTTTTGACAATTGTCTTAGGCAGATTTTCCGGCTTTGGGAAAGCGGCGATAACCATACGCGCCGCCACCGCGATGGATTCAATGCTGATCTCGGCATTTGGTGAAAATATCGGCTCAATTGTTCGCCCTTCCCTGCCCCAGATAATCTCTTTGCCAAACCGCTCTTTAACGTGCCGGCTCAACTCCTTGAATCGCTGATATTCTTTGAGCCGCTGTTCCAAGTCGTCTATGTTTTCTTCTTCCTCGTCAGAGAGCTGTAGCATCGGTAGAAGTGTCCGCGATTTAATTAAAAGCAAGGTGGCAGCCACCGCTATAAACTGAGCGATTTCCCCGGTTGGGAAACCCTCTTTTTGTCCTACATATCCGATAAAATCGTCAGTTACTTGGGAGAGCGAAATGTCGTTTATGTGGAGTTTCCTTTTTTCAATCAAATGAAGAAGCAGGTCCAAAGGACCCTCAAATTCCGCCGTTTTAACCTGATATTTCTCGCCACTTTTTTTCTCTTCCACTCCTAAATATTAGCTCTTTTAAGCCCTAAATTCAAGGTAGAAACTCTCTTGTAGTTCGGAAGTCCGTAAGTGTAAATCTGCCCTATTTTAATAACAATCTTTGTCTTAAACAACCTGAAATTTCATCTGGAGATTCTTGTTTTCTTTTTCAATTTCTTTGAATAAGTCAGGATTATCATCAAATTCTTTTAATCTCTTTTCTGAAATTTTTACGTATCTTTCATTGGTGTCAATTCCGATATAATTTTTTCCGAGTTTTTTGGCTGCCACCGCGGTTGTTCCACTTCCAATGAATGGATCAAGAATGACCGCGTCTTTGGCAAAAGCCGAAAGTTTAATTAGGTATTCACAAATTTCCAATGGCTTAACAGTTTTATGATCGTTGTACCCACCTTTTTCTTTTTTTGTCGGTTTTGGGAGCAGGAAAGCCTTGTCTATAATCTCGTTTATGCTTTCAATTGTAAAAACATTTGCCGGATACATATTGTCGCCAATTCGCACATTGGTATTAAACAAACCAACTTCGTGTTTAATCATATTATTTAAATAAGTTTGGTTTGCCGGTTTTTGAGCCATTGCGATTGGTTCAAAGCAGGATTTTATTTGTGGCGTCTTCCAACCATTCAATTTTGCCCGAATTTTTTCTTTTGCTGTTTCGTCTATATCCATCTTTTTAATAAAGTGGTCAACCCCCATTGCCTTGGCTTGATTTTGAGTATAAAGCCACATAAAAGCGTCTCTAATTTCAAAACCGGCATCATCTATTGCTGAAGCCATTCGGTGATATAGCCGCGGACTGGAAAAAGAAAAGAAAAATCCGCCCGGTTTTAAAACTCTGAAAACTTCTTTTGATATATCCAAATACCAAGCATAGAATCGTTTTCCTTGTTCCTTATCAAATTTCATCCCGGCTGGCAGCGATTTTATGGTGTATTGATTATTTTGGTTGGAAACCTCTTCATAATTCCAGTTATTATCCATCTTATCTAAAAAATAAGGCGGGTCTGTTAAAACGACATCCACAGAATCTGCCTCAAGTTGAGGGAGTAATTCCAAGGTATCTGCGCAAATTATTTTATTTATGAATTTACTGTTTTTCATAATTTAAATTTTAAGCAGTTTTCTCTTGTGGAATTCTTTATAAAGTATTTTGTAGATTTTTCTTCTGACCTCTTTATCAAAATTTTTGACAAAATTAGCATCGGCTAATTTTACAACCCTGCCTTTATAGTCATAAACCCATCTATTCCTGTCGGCCCTATTGCATTTTTGGCATTGCGGAATAATGTTGCCCTTAACAAGGGGTTTGTTTGGGTCCATATGCGCTTTCTGTAAGATTGTTTTTGTCCCCGGCCAATGAAAATGCGGTTTATTTTCCTGTGAACCGCAAGTAGCGCAACGATAATTGTATTTCTCTTTTATCTTTTTCCAATTACTGGTTTCTGAAACTCTGTGTCCTTTTTTAAATCCGGGATACGGCTGTTCTAGAGAGTAGAGTTGATAAGAGCCACGTTTGATATTTAAAACAATGTTGTCTCTGCCGCCGGCGACAATCCACCAGCCGGCTTGCGCGCCCAAGTGTCTGGCTTGTTGAACGTCATTTGTAGTTGGATAAAAACTTCTGATGAATTTTGTTAATTCTTCTTTGGAGACAACTCTGGTTTTAGGATAATCATAGGTCAGATACACTAAAGTCAGAGCGTCTTTAGTGAAGCTCCCTTTTGAGTCATAAAGTTTCGGTAATTTTACGGCAAATTTCTTGAGATACTTTTCATGGTACTCCCTAATAGTTTTATAAATGCTTTCTATCGATTTTTTGTTTAGAATAAGATGGTCTAGCATTTGCTTATTATATCCAAAAACTAGGGTATAATCCACCCTTTTTTCCTATGTTCTTTTATCCTATTCCCTAGTGGCTAAACCCTAGTTCTCTATTTTTATTTTCAATTCTTTGAGTTGCTCTTTTGTTAATTCTTTCGGCGCTTTCATTACAGCCGTCTGACCGCCTCTGGTCATTGGAAACGCTTGGACTTCGCGCAGATTTAATTCACCGGTAAGATTCATTATATTTCTTTCAACACCAAGAGCGATGCCGCCGTGCGGCGGGGCGCCGTAAGTAAAGGCCTCAAGCAGGTGTCCGATTCTTTCTTCCGTTTCCTTATCATTAAAACCCATAACTTTGTAAACCGCTTTGAGAATTTCCGGTTGATGAGCGCGAATACTGCCGCCGCCTGATTCAAAACCATTACAGACCAAGTCATATTGTTGGGTCATAATATTTTCAATATTTTTTCCGGCTAGCAAGTCGGGAACATTTTCCGGTTTTGGCATTGAAAACGGATTGTGGCTGAAAGTCCATTGGCCGTCCGCTGTTTTTTCAAAGAACGGAAAATCCACAACCCAAGCATAAGCTAAAATTCCCTCTTCTTTTTCTTTGTCGGTTCGTAAGTCAAACTTATCAGCGCCGTATTTTTCCATTGCTTCTTTATATGAAATTCTCGGAAACGGTTTTTCTTTTATTTTGTAGCCCATTTTTTCAACAACCTCAGTCATCATACCTTCTATCAGATTTAAAAAATTGTCTTGGCTGACAAAAGAAACTTCAATATCAATTTGAGTATGCTCAAAGCCACGGTCGGCTCTCAAATCTTCATCGCGGACGGCCCTAGCAATTTGGAAATATTGTTCAAAGCCAGCGACCATTAGGAGCTGCTTGTATTGCTGGGGCGATTGCGGCAGGGCGTAAAATTTTCCCGGATGGATTCTTGAAGGCACGACAAAATCGCGCGAACCCTCGGGAGTTGATTCGGTCAAAATCGGCGTTTCAATTTCAATGAATTTTTTATTAAAAAGATATTCGCGGCAGTTTTGAATAAACTGGCTACGGGTTTTCATATTTTTCTGCATTCTATCAGTGCGGAGATCAAGGTAGCGGTATTTTAGGCGAGTTTCTTCACTAATATTTGAAGTATCACCTGAAATTTCAAATGGTGGGGTCTCTGCTTCGTTTAAGACCTTGATTTCCGAAATTTCCAGCTCAATCTTGCCGAGCACCTCTTCCGGATTTATCATTTTCTCGGGCCGTTTATTGACTATCCCATTAATTTCAACCACCCACTCGTCTCTCAGGGTGTCGGCGATTTTGTGGGTTTCGGTTTTTTGTGGCAGAGAAACCATCTGGATTTTGCCGCTAGAGTCGCGCAGGTCAAGAAAAATAAGCTTGCCATGATCGCGACGGGCATTTATCCAGCCGGCAATTTTTACCTTTTCGCTAATCCTGTTTTCAAGCTCTGATATCTTTGTTCTTTCCATATTTTTAAAAATAATTTATTTTAACCGCTTTTTTAACTCCCAACATTGTCTTTTGGGAAACTTCCCGCGCTTTCAGAGTTCCCTCTTGAAGAATTTTCATTACCGCCGCTGGATCTTTTGCAAGCGCTTCCCTCTTTTCTCTAATCGGCTTTAGAAAGTCTTCTAAAATCCCAATCAATCGCTGTTTAATGATAACGTCGCCAATTCCGCCTTTTTGATAATCCCGTTTTAATTTTTCCAACTCTTCTTTTTCTGGGTCAAAAGCGTCCAGATATTGAAACACCACATTGCCCTCAACGCGCCCCGGGTCTTCGGCGCGGATGTGTCCGGGGTCGGTGAACATTGACATCACTTTTTGCTCTACAATTTCTCTCGGGTCAGACAGAAAAATAGCATTGTTTAAGGACTTGCTGGCTTTGTGCTTGCCATCTAGGCCCAAGAGCCGCGAGGTTTCGGAAACCAAAGGTTTGATTTTTTGAAAAACTTCGCCGTAAAGAGAGTTAAACTTTTCTACGATTTCATTGGCTTGTTCCAAGACCGGCAATTGGTCCTCGCCAACCGGCACTAAATTGGCTTTACAAAACAAGATATCGGCGGCTTGGCTTACCGGGTATGTGAGAAACCCGGCCGGCACATTTTCGCCGTAGCCCTTCTGCTTCATCTCGTCTTTGACTGTCGGATTTCTTTTGAGCCGAGCCAAAGTGACTAAGTTTAAAAATAAAATAGTTAGCTCGGAAATTTCCGGCACTTGAGATTGGATGAAAAAGGTGGTCTTTTCTGGGTCAAGTCCCAAAGAGAGATTGTCTAAAGCCACTTCCAAGACGTTACTTCTAATTTTTTCAGGGTTATCGGCATTGTCAGTCAGGGCTTGAAGGTCGGCAATCAAATAAAAATTATCTTGATGTTGGTCCTGCAGCTCAAGACGTTTCCTGATAGAACCGACATAGTGTCCCAAATGCAGTTTTCCGGTCGGCCGATCGCCGGTTAAGACAATTGTTTTTTCTGACATAACTCCAATTCTAGCAGATTTTCGGCGGTAGTTCTACTTTCTGGCGAAAATTAAGATTAACGCCAGGGGAGTCAAAAGAATCCAGAAAAAGAGTTTCTCTGAGGCAAAAAACTCGCCGGTTTTTGGAAAGTATTTGGCTACTTCGGGAAGGGGGATTAGCTGATGGACTATTAAAAGAATTAAGGTGAAAATGCCGATTGCTAAAATAGTTAGTTTCAATTTTTGTCGCCGGTCGGTATAAAAAACTCCCCGTCCAGCGATTATATTGATGACAAAAAAAGTTATGGCAAAAAATATTAAAAATAGAACCAGCTGACCAAAAAAGATCTGCCAAGGGGTTTCGCTGAAAATTAAAAGTTTTTCTGGCAGAGGAAATTGGCTGTAAAAGAAAATTGCCGGATAAAACGATAAAATCAGGGCAATGGACTTGCCCTTGCCCAAAGTGAAGGCAACCGCTAGGCAGACAATAAAAATTGCCACCAAGATTATTATTTCAGTTGTTATTAGTGGAAAGTTTGAGCTGATAGCGGCCATTTTGTTTTGTTATACCCCCTCTTTTCTTAGTTGTTCAAGCAACTTTCTAGCTTCTTTTGATACTTTCTTTGGTAAGACGATATTGAGCTTGATGTGTAGATCGCCCCGACTACTTCGTCCAACAGGTACACCTTTTCCGCGGACGCGCAGTATCTCTCCATACGAGATATTTTCAGGGATTTTGACTTTTAAGATGCCGTCTAAAGTGCCAACCTCGTATTCTCCACCCAGCAAGGCATCTGTAAGCTTAACATTTAGGGTGGTTATAATATTGCTGCCCTCTTTGCGGAAATTGGGATCCTGACGAACGTGAACTTTAACATACAAGTCTCCGGCGCTACCGGCTGAAATCGCTTCACCTTCGCCAACCAAGCGGATCATCTCACCATCCTCAATCCCTGGGGGAATCTCAATGGCAATTTCCTGGCTTTTTTTTATAATACCCAAACCCAGACATTGTTGACATTTTTCTTTGGGGATTTTTCCACGGCCAAAACATTTTTCGCACGTTCGATTTACCGAGAAAGAACCAACGAAAGATTTTTTTACTTCTCGGATTTTACCTTGCCCATTACAGGTGGTGCAAGTTGTCATCCCGGCGCTTTTTTTTGCCCCGCTACCGTTACATTCATCGCAAAAGGCCGTCTTCTGTATTAGGACTTTCCTAGTCGTGCCAAAAACCGCTTCCTTGAAAGGGATTTCTATGTCGATGGAGATGTCTCTGCCCCGCTTGGCTCGTTGACCGCCACCAAAGAAATCACCAAAAATATCACCCAGATCAAAACCCTCAAAGGAGCTTTCAAAGCCGTTCTGCCATTCAAAGGGTCCGCCGGCGAAACCGCTTCCTCCTTGACCCGAACTGAATACTCTGCCATAGGAATCGTATTCTGCTCGCTTGTTATCATCTGACAAGACGCCGTAGGCCTCGTTTATTTCTTTGAATTTCTCCTCACTGCCACCTTTTTTGTCGGGGTGGTATTGGTGCGCCAGCCGCCGAAAGGCCTTTTTGATCTCTTCTTTGCTGGCTTTTTTATCAACCCCTAGAATTTCGTAGTAGTTTTTTGACATACTTCTTACATTCTACTACTTTTGATTGTCTTTGTCTTCTTTGTTTTCGTCATCCTTTACCTCGGCATCTCGGACGTTTTCTTCTTCGGGTTGGTTTGGTTTTTGTTCGCCACTCGCTCCTCCTCCCTGCGGAGTGTTATTTTGAGCATATTGCCCTATTTTTTGTATTGATTGCGACAGGGTGTCGGTACTAAATTTTATCTCATCCAAATTGTTGCTGTCTTTGGCTTTCTTCACCCCCTCTATTTTTTCGTTGATTTCTTTTTTGATATCCTCTGGCAATTTTGCCTCATTTTCCTTTACGGCTTTTTCGGTAGTGTAGATTAGCTGTTCGGCCAAATTTTTTGCCTCTACCAAATCTTTCTTTTTTCGGTCTTCTTCGCTGTGAGTTTCCGCTTCACGCTTCATCCGTTCAATTTCTTCTTTGGACAAACTGGAGCCGGCTTCAATTTTGATTGATTGCGCCTTACCGCTGGCTTTGTCTTTTGCGGTTACATTTAAGATTCCATTCGCATCTATGTCAAAAGAAACCTCAATTTGAGGCATACCTCTTGGAGAGGGTGGAATGCCGTCAAGAATAAATCTTCCGATCGTTTTATTGTCAGCAACCATGGGTCTTTCACCTTGTACGATATGGATTTCTACGCTTGTTTGATTGTCAGCGGCGGTTGAGAATGTTTGGGAGCGAGACGCGGGAATTGTTGTATTTTTTTCAATCAGCTTAGTAGCAACTCCGCCCAGAGTTTCAATGCCCAAAGATAGCGGGATTACATCAAGAAGTAAAACATCTTTGATCTCTCCCTGAAGAATTCCTCCCTGGACTGCTGCGCCAAGCGCCACCACTTCGTCTGGGTTTATTGTTTTGTTGGGTTCTTTGCCGAAATATTCTTTTACTTTTGCCGAGATTCTGGGCATTCTGGTCTGACCCCCGACCAGGATAACTTCGTTTATATCGCCCACTTTGAAGGGCGAGTTCTCCATGGCTCTTTTTGTAATTTCCATGGCCCTTTCTACAAATTCATCAGCCAACTCCTCCAGTTTTGCTCTGGTCAATTTTATCAACAAGTGTCTGGGCCCACTGGTGTCTGAAGTGATAAATGGAATGTTGACCTCGGTTTCCATTGCGGTTGAAAGTTCAATCTTGGCTTTCTCGGCCGCTTCGTCTAACCGCTGCAGGGCCAGAGAGTCATTTCTGACATCAATGCCGTTTTCTTTTCTAAATTCGTCAGCCAAGAAATTTATTATTTTCTGGTCTATATCTTTTCCGCCCAAGTGAGAATCGCCGTCAGTTGATTTCACTTCTACAACGTTGTCGCCGACTTCCAAAATTGAAATATCAAAAGTTCCTCCACCAAAATCAAAGACAGCAATTTTCTCGTCTTTCTTTTTATTCAGTCCATAAGCTAGGGCGGCGGCCGTTGGTTCGTTTATGATTCTTTTGACAGTTAGGCCAGCTATTTCTCCGGCGTCTTTGGTTGCCTTTCTCTGGGCGTCGTTGAAATACGCCGGTACCGTGATGACAGCTTCTGTTATTTTTGTTCCGAGTTTGGCCTCGGCATCGGCTTTTAGTTTGGACAAGATCATGGCGGAAATTTCTTCTGGCCGATAATCCTTGTCTCCCATTTTCACTAAAATTTCGCCCTCCGCCCCCTTTTTGACTTCATAAGGGACGGTCTTGATATCTTTCTGGACAGCCGGGTCATCAAAGGAATGGCCGATAAATCTTTTTATTTGGTAGACAGTATTTTTCGGATTGGTCACGGCTTGTCTTTTTGCCAAAAGACCAACAAGCCGTTCTCCGGTTTTGCTTATTGAGACGATTGAAGGCGTTGTCCGTGAACCCTCCGAATTTTCTAAGATTCTTGGTTCACCGCCTTCTACTACGGCGATAGCCGAAAAAGTTGTTCCCAAATCAATTCCAATTATCTTAGACATAGTTTTTATTTATTATAGTTAAGGTTTTAATATACAGATATTTTAGGATTTTTTTATGATTTGTCTAGAGTTTTGAAAATTATTTTTTGTATTCCCCCACCAACACTTTTGCCGGGCGGATAGTTTTTCCGTTTAATTGGTATCCTTTTTGTATCACCCGCGTTACTTTGTGCTCAAGTTCCGGCCTGTCAACAGGTTCCATACCAACGGCTTCCTGAAAGCTTGGATCAAATTCGGAATTTATATTCGGATTATTTTCCTCTAAGCCGTTTTGTTTGAGGATTTTTTCTAATGCCAAAAAAGAATTTTCTATACCCTTTCTCCATTCCTCGGGCATTTTTTTCCATTCCTCATTTGTCATGGCTGTTTCTAAGCCGTCCATAACCGGTATGATTTCAAGAATCAGGTCTTGGTTAGCAAATTTTATAAAAGACCTTTTTTCTTCCTCGTCTTTCTTTCTGGCATTGATAAACTCGGCTTTTGTTCTCTGCCATCCGTCTAAGTATCCACGCTTTTCCTCTTCGCACTTTCTCAACTTTTCAGACAGCTTTTTAATCCGGCCTTGATGGTCGGCTTCTTCATCAAGGATGATCTCTTCTTCTTGGTTTTGCGATTTATCTGTCATAAATTTATAAACTCAAGCTCCCCCAATTTGATAAATCAAGTCAGGAGGAGTTTTAAATTTTTAAATTGCACTTTTGACTAGTCAGCCGGGGGTGGGTACGATTCTGATATATAATAATCAAAACTAACGCTTTGACCACTGTGGTGCTTTCCTTGCTTTTTTCAGCCCGAACTTTCTTCTTTCTTTGGCGCGCGGGTCTCTCTTTAGGAATCCGGCTGATTTTATTTTTTTTCTTAGCTCTGGTTCAGTTTTGACAAGAGCTCTTGAAATTCCATGTCTTACGGCTTCTGCTTGGGAACTTATACCGCCGCCTTTGACCAGCACCGATATTTTGAATTTTTTAGAAAGTTTGGCTTTGTGCAAGGACTCGCTAGCCGTCAGACGGAGATTTTCTGTTGGGAAGTATTCCCCGATATCCTTGCCGTTTATGGCAATTGAATTCTTACCTGATTCATACATCCTTACTCTGGCCACCGATGTTTTTCTGCGCCCGACCGATTCTATGTAAAATTCGCTTTTTTTTGTTTTTTCTTGAGTAGTCATAGGTGTTTATTCTTTTACGGTCAGATTCTTTTTCATCACCGACCTAAGCTTGTTTTTTGGCAACATACCGTAAACAGTCTTCCTGACAACCTCGCCAATCCCCCGTCTTTTGATGAGCTCTTCCATACTTTCTGATTTCAAACCACCCGGGTATCCGGTGAATCTCTTATATTCTTTTTGCTTTTTCTTTTTTTCTTCCAATTTTATTCCGGAAGCATTTATAATTTCAACTTTGGAATTGGTAGTAGATTCTCTTTTAAACGACGGATTATTTTTGCCAATCAAAACTGAAGCGGCTTCAGAGGCCACTCGGCCAAGTTTTTTGTTTTTTGCGTCAATGGTGTAATTCATATTTAATCTTTATTAGAAACGAGTTCTATTATTGCCATCCTACTGTCGTCGCTTTTGCGTCTTGGTAGTTTGATGATGCGGGTATATCCGCCCTTTCTGTCTTTAAATCTTGGCTCTAGAGCGTCGACAATCTTTCTCATACCTTTGGGCCCAATCTCGGCGTTTATGTTCCTTTTTGCCGCCAGAGTTTTTTTCTTGCCTTGGGTGATCAATCTTTCAACAAAAGGTCTCAATGCTCTTGCCTTCGGCTCGGTCGTTTTTATCTTTTCTTTTATGACTAGGGAAAGAGCCAACGTTCTCAACAGTGCTTTTCGCTGATTTCTCTCTCTACCCAATTTTTTGTTTTTGTTGTGGTGTCTCATATCTTGAATATATTATTTGCCCGCCAGATTTTTTACGCTCTATTTTAGAGTAAGTCCGTGTTCAGCCAAAATGTTTTTTATTT
The DNA here is from genome assembly GCA_020724885.1 of Candidatus Paceibacter sp. Classification (GTDB taxonomy): domain Bacteria; phylum Patescibacteriota; class Minisyncoccia; order Phycocordibacterales; family BOKC01; genus BOKC01. The sequence goes on from DYGD01000004.1 coordinate 41,488, forward strand.
CCTCAATTCCTTTTGGACCCAAACCCTCTATTTCCGCAAGATCCTTTTCTTTTTTTCTGGCTAAGCCCCCGATTGTCTTTATGTTTGCCGAAGATAGAGCGTTTAAGGTTCTGGTTGAAATGTCTAGAGAATCAATTTTTGTCTTTAATGCGTCCTCATTTTCCAAATCTGTTTTTTTTGTTTCTTCTGTTGCGGTTGCTAGTTGTTCTTCCTGGAATCCGACAATTGCTTTCAGCTGATTTATCATAATCTCTATGGATTTTTCTAGGGCCGATTTTGGCGTGATGCTACCATCTGTTTCAATAAAAATCTTCAATCTGTTAAAGTCGGTTCTGTCGCCTACGCGCATATTCTCTACTTCATAATTGACTCGTCTGATAGGGGCAAAAGCGGCGTCCAAGGCAATGGTGCCAATATCAACTTTGTTTTTTTGTAAGATTTCTTTCGGTACATAGCCAAGCCCTCCTTCAACCACGGCTTCTATATCTAGGACGGCGCTTTTGTCTGTTAGGTGGGCGATTACAAGTTCGGGATTCATTATTTCGATTTGCCCCGGAATTTCAAAGTCCCCGGCTTTTACTTCGCCTTCTTTTTTTACCTTTAACCTCATTGTCTGCGGGCCCTCAGTCAAGAATCTTATTCTGATTCTTTTCAAATTTAGAATTATGGTTATTACATCTTCTTTGACTCCTTTCAGGGTGGAAAATTCATGCTCTGCTCCAGTGATCTTGACCGAAGTAATGGCGGCTCCAGGCAGAGAAGATAAAATTATCCTTCTTAAGGAGTTTCCCAAGGTGTGGCCGTATCCCGGGTAAAGTCCGTCTATCTCATAGGTTCCAGAGAGCTCGCCTTCGGAGATTACCTTGGGTTTGGAAGGTAAAACTATATCGTGATAAATCATATGAAAAATTACTAACTATTAATTAAATAAATTAACGGCTATAAAATTCAAGCACCGCGTTCAAATCAAAAAGCAGATCACCCGCTCTTTTTAAATCTGGTCTGGATATAAGTTCAAATTCTCTGCTGTTTCCGTCAGATTTTAACCAATTTGGGATCAATGACTCGTTCGCGGTTTTTTCAGTGTTTGCAAAAATACCTTTCCCAATACTTTCTTTTCTAACGGTAATTTTTTCACCCACCTTTATCTGTCTTGATGGAATAGTTGTTTTCCGTCCATTTACCATAATATGGCCATGAGAAACCATCTGCCTGGCAGCGTTTTTAGTCGGGGCCAGACCAACTCTCCAGACAATGTTGTCTAGACGGCTCTCCAGGGTCGCGAATAGTGTTTCTGCCTTGTCTCCAACCTTTTGATTAAGAGAGTTTTTAACATACATTGAGAATTGTCTCTCTGTCAACAGATATGAGTATCGGGCTTTTTGCTTTTCTCTCAATTGTTTGTTGAAATCAGTGATTGATCCCGGGTGTTTTCTGCTGTTTCGCCCCCCGGCCTTCTTTGCTTGGGACAAGACGAATTTCTGGCTTTGGGTTTTTTCAAAAATCGGGGCTCCCAGCCTTCTAGCTATTTTGTATTTAGGTCCTATTTTCATATTTTATTAGTTTTCTTTCTTCATTTTTCTACAAATTTTTACAAACCTACACCCTTCTTGGTCTGGGCGGTCTTGGGCCATTGTGCGGAAGCGGGGTTTCATCTCTGACAAAAGTTAAACCTATACCCTTTGAAACAAACCCTCTGACGGCTGACTCTCTACCTGCCCCAACCCCTCTTATTATCACACCAACTTCCTTTACTCCCATAGCTTGGGCTTTTTCTCCCAATAATTCTCCGACTTTAGCGGCGGCGAAGGGGGTTCCCCTCTTGGCTCCTTTGAAACCGATTGATCCGCTTGAACTCCAAGCCAGGGTGTTTCCTTGGCCGTCGGTTAAGCAAAGCAAAGTGTTATTAAAAGTTGATTTGACTTGAAGAATTCCATAATCAACCCTTTTTTTGGAAACAGAAACACCTTTCGGCTTCGCGCCTACATCTTCTGTCCCTGTTTTTTTTATGATTCTTTTCTTTCCCATGTTAGAAAAATAATGAATGAAATGAATATATTTTTCTTACACCCTGTTAAATAGATTTTCATTTTGCTCTGCAAAATGAAAATCTAGATTTGAGGTGATAACTACTGACATATAAAATATCTCTTTAGCACTATTATTTCGCATTCTTATAAATTTATACCACCTTTACCTCAAATCTGTCTAACAGGGTAAATTCCCGCCCGTATTTTGGTTCGCTTCGCTTCCAAAATACGGGCGGGAATTTACTTCTTCTCCACCGTTCTTTTGCCACTACCCATAGTTTTTCTGACGTTCCCTCTTCTTGTTCTTGAATTTGTTTTTGTCCTCTGTCCCCTAGCCGGCAATCCTCTAAGATGTCTGGTGCCTCTGTACGATTTGATATCTTTCAATCTTTTTATGTCTGAAGCGATTTTTCTTTTCAGATCACCCTCTACCTTGTATTCCTCCACCAATTTTCTGATCGCGTTTTCTTCATCGGTTTTGATGTCCTTGGGTTTTTTCCCAAAATCAACCTTGGCTTTTTGCAAAATTTCTCTAGCTCTTGTTCTGCCAACGCCATAAACCGCGGTCAAGCCGATTTCTAATCTTTTATTTTCCGGAATGTTTATACCAAGTATTCTCATAATTCAGTTTGTCGTTTATAGTCCTTAGTTCTTAGTTTGGTTGAGTTTTTCTTTTTAGATTTTTCTATAAACCACCAACTAAAAGCTATAAACTGATTTAACCTTGTCTTTGCTTATGACGTGGGTTGGATTTGCAAATAACAAAAACTTTTCTTTTCCTTCTGACGATTTGGCATTTGGGGCATATTTTTTTTACTGACGCTTTAACTTTCATGCTTTTATTTTTTGCGATAAATGTATACAAGAGGGTTGATTTTGGGTCAGCCCCTTTTTACTATCCTCCCCTTGCCTCCGTATGGGTCTATCTCTACTAAAACTTTGTCACCAACCAATACCCTAATCCTATGCATTCTCATTTTACCAGACAAGTAAGCCAACATTTCTTTTTCATGCCCGTCAATTTTTACCCTAAATAGGGTATCAGGAAGAGCTTCCACCACTATTCCTTGCGCGGCGTTCTTAGAATTTGACGATAACATTAATTTTCAAATTTGGGTATAACGGGTCTATACTAGCAGATTAAGGGTATTTTAGTCAATACCCTTTCTGGTTTTGTCCCGATCCCACCTTAAATTTTGTCAACAACTTCAATTTTTATTTTTTCGGGGTTGATTGGAAAGCTTCTTTTCCAGAAGGGGTCTATGGAGGCATCGGCTTCACCCACAGCCCCATGCTTTGAAAGGATTGACGATACTTCTGATTTTCTTTTTCCTGCCAGATCGTTTTGTATCTTCTCGTGATTTATCTGCCAGACCAGATCTGTCCGTCCATTTACATTAAGGACAAGAGTGTTTATATTGTTTAGATTAGAAAAGTCCTCCGGCTCTTTAATTTGATAAACTAACTTTTCTGGGTTTCTTATTCTTATCTCTTCGTTCGCCTCTCCCAGAACCGATTTTATCATTATTTTCTCAAGTTTTGATCTGTCTAATATAATTCCAGATAATTCTCCTCTTTCTTTTATCTTTACATCATTTGCCGAGCCACCCTCTTCGGTCAGAGGGAAGAAACTTGTCTGGAGCGATTCGGTCAAAAGCACGAAGTCGCTTTCTGAAGATTCAATCGCCAATCCCAAAAGTGTTTTTTCCAAAGCGTCTTGCAATTCGGCGCGGGTCTGTTTCAAGGTTTCTTCGTCAACCTTCTTGACTCTGCCGACAAAACCGCCGGCCATCGGGGTAGCTGATCTAGCAAAGAAGTTTTCATATTGCGGCAGTCCTTTGAACCCCGGGATGGTAAAGTCCGCAAGGTCTATGTTGTATCTTTCGCCCGGTTCGTCAGCATAAACCCTGACTTTTATTTGGCCGGGTATTGCCTCGCCGCCTCTTTCGGTCATACCGGGAACGGTTATTCCATCTTCTATTCTATAAATTAAACCAGCCGATGTTTCAAATCTGGTGTTTCTTATTAGGGTTTGAGGGTTCGTGCTGTGTCTGTTGTAAATTATTATTTCTCCGGTGGCCTTTCTTTCAACCATTTCCTCGCCTCTTGCCGGAACTATTTTTTCCGCTTCTTTTGTTATTTCCAAAATTTCAAAAGTCGCACCTTCGCCCTCTTTTAGGGCTTCTATTTCAATATCAAAATTGTGCGAAAGTTGCTTAGCGATTATTTTTACATCAGCCGAGCCGCGTCCAAAAATAGCGAAAAATAAGACCGTCAATAGCAAAATTCCTGCTAGACCAAAAATCTTTGTTTTTCGAGTAAATCTTTTTTTATCCGTGTCTGTTCTTACTCCCCTCCAGCCCCCAGCCAAAGTTCTAGCTAAGCGATCTCGGTTTGTTCCCTCATCTTCAGCGCTTTTTCTTTCAAGCCGGTCTTTTGACAAAGGTATCTTCCTGATACTTTTTTCTGGTTCAGGCGGAACGATATCTTGGAATGTTTGTTTTGCCATAATCTTTTAAATTTTATCGCATTACTTATTTTTTACAAATGACGACTGTGAATTTTTCTTAAAAAAAGTACGCTAAGCGCCAGGATGGGGTCATAACTGTTGTCTCCTAATTCCAAAAAACGGCCGAGAGTCAGGGCATCCAAATTAATGATCGTGTATTTTTCGGTCTTCTCGTTTTTATTCTCTATACATCTTTTGAAAGAAGGCGCGAAGAACGTGTCCACCGACAAAAAGATTGTCGGCGTATTAACATTCAGTTTCATTAGAAATTCTGTAAAGTTTTTTCTCCATGATTCTTCGGCCTGTCTGACGGTTTCCCCGACATCGCTGTTGAATTTTTGTTCAGCCCCCTTCTCCTCGTAAAGTTTTAAGAAAGATAAAGCAACTTCCGCGTCAACATTGAATCTTTGAGATATGTTTCTCAAGAAGACATTTTTTCCGATATCAAAACCGAAACTCTTCTTGATCCCGCCGTCTTCTATCAGGGTGATTTCTGTTGTCTCACCCGTTATCTCGGTTAGGAGATAATTTTTATTTTCTGGGAAAATTTTTTCCAGGGCTGTAAAGGTTGAAAGGATGTGCGAGTGGAAAAATGATTCTCGGTGGAATCGGCGGTAAATTAGCTTTTCAACTCTCTCGAGCCATTCCAAATTGGCTCGGCTTTCAAAAAGAACCGCTTCTATTTCGTGAGCTTTTCGCCCAGCAGGGTTTTTGATTGGGTAGCCGTTTAGTTTTGTCTGGATTAGAATTTTTTCTAAGCCAACTGAATAGAATTTGTCTTTTCCCGACCCCGCGTCTGCGCTGGTGGCCTCGTCTTTTAAGAATTCATCTAGAGCTTTATCGGTTATTTGGATCGTTTTTTCGTAATTTTTTTTACTGATTGATATCTTTGGTATGACCCAAGGTGATGCCATTACACATAGTATTTTTTCTATTTTTTTGTCTCCAAGTTCCGAATATTTTAGATGAAGTTTATGAGCACCATCTCTGATCGTCTTTTCCAAAATTTGGTCTAAGTGTTCCAAAATTGAATTTTCAAGCTGTTGTCGGCTCTCTTCTTTTGATATTGGCAGAAACAAGCGGTCACTTATAATTATTGCCGGTTTGTTTTCGGCAAAATCCACCAAAGCGGCGCCGACACTATGACTTGAAATGTCAACGATCAGATTGATTTCCGGTTTGATGTTTCGGAAAAAAGGCATTTTCGTGTCTAAATTATAGCATGAATAACATTTGAAATTTAACACCCGATATATCCCGCCCCGGAGGGGCGAGCATTGCCCCTCCGGGGCGGGATATCTAACAAAATCCCCCGCAACGCGTAGCGTTGCGGGGGATGGGGATGCAGTGGCGGAAGAATCAGTCCGGATGCACTTCTTCTTCTATTTCGAAGTCGCCGATGAGCTCATTTGGGGTAACCCTCAGGACACAACAGACCGCAGTAAAAACATGAACTGTTGTATTCTCGGGAGAAGTAAGAAGAAGGTTGATATCTTCAGGACTGCATTTAGCCGCTTTGGCGAGCAATTCACTCGACCGGACGTCATCACGAGACGCCATCAGTAGGCGCAACCCGTAGCGAATCTTGTCGGGATTCCTTGCGATCTCGCCGAATCTGAATCCTTCAACCGGTTTTCCCATTCTTTTCTCCTTGTGAGTTGTGGTGGAGATTCCAATCCCCGCCTTTTTTGTCTGCCAAAAACATAACAAATCCCATTCCTTCTGTCAACTTTTCTAAAGCATTTTTCTAACATTACTAAGCACTAATATACTACTCCAACACCCCTTTTATCCTCCTCACCCCCGCCGAAACGGCCTCTTCTTTTTTGATTTTAAATTTTCCAAGTTCAGAGGTTTTGGAAACATGCGGGCCACCGCAGAATTCTTTGCTGATAATATTTCCGGCTCGGTCTTCTATTAAGTAAACGGAAACCATTTCCGGATACTTAGCACCAAATTCCATTTCGGCGCCGATTTTTTCCGCTTTCTCTCTTTTCATCTCTTTGCGGACCACATCCAAACCGGCAGAAATCCATTCATTGACTTGGTCCTCAACTATATCTTTTTCTTCGTCGGTCAGTTTTCTATCAAAAGAAAAATCAATTCGCAAACGCTCTGAAGTAATATTACTTCCCTTTTGTTTTATTTCTTTCCCTAAAATTTTCTGCAAAGCGGCAAGCAAGAGATGATGAGCGGTGTGGAGTTTAATTGCCCCTTCGCTTTGATCAGCCAATCCGCCTTTGAATTTTTGTTCCGCACCAGCTCTGGAGATTCGTTGGTGTTTTTTAAAAGCTGTCCAGAAACCTTCCTCATCAACCTTACACCCCCTCTCTTTGGATAAATCTTTAGCAATATCAATTGTTAAGCCGTAGGTCTGATGTAAATTAAATATTTCTTCTCCAGAAATAACTTTTCCGACTTGATAGAAACCATTACTTATTTCAGGGCAAATTTTATCAAATTCTTTAAGCCCTTTTTCCAGAGAAGAATAGAACTTCTCTGCCTCTGATGTAAATTCATCTATTATTATTTTTTCTTGGTTTTTCAGTTCATTATAAAACTCGCCATATTCTCCAATTATATTTCTCAATATTGTTTCTAAACTATCCAGTGAAAGGGGTAATATTTTAGCTTGAACAAGAGAACGTCGAATTAACCGTCGCAAGACATACCCGGCTTCTTTATTTGATGGTCGAACACCGTCAGCGATAAGAAAAGCCGACGTTCTTAGATGGTCGGCAATAATTCTCCCGCGTCTTTTAATTTTTTCTGAGCCAGCAGTTGAAAGAAAAGCAAACTTTTTGAATGAACTAGTATCAAAAATTGTCGGAACTTTTTGAACAATCATTTCAAGCCGTTCAAGACCCATTCCAGTGTCAACTCCCATTTGAGCAAGAGGTTTAAGTTCTTTTTCACTTGTTCCAGAAAGCAATTCTTCCCTAGTGCCCGGAAAATAAAACTGGTTGAAGACGATATTCCAAATTTCAATATCATGTTCGGCTACATTTTTACAGTAAATTTCAGTAGTCGGGCCACATGGTCCGCCATCACCCGTTGGCCCCCAAAAAACGTCTAGAATCCCCTCTTCACGAATGTCTTGAACCCCAAGCGATTGCCAAATCTGTTTTGATTCTTCATCCTTTGGTATGTCGTCCCAACCTTCAAATACTGTGACGTATGAAATTTCAAGGCCGAGTTCTTTGGTTATAAATTCATGGGCGTAGAAAATCGCTTCTCTTTTTCCATAACCGCCGAAGGAAAAATTACCGAGCATTTCAAAAAAGGTCAGGTGGCTTTCATCACCAACCTCATCGATGTCAGATGTCCTCATGCATTTTTGAACTGTCGCGGTGTTTAATGTGCCAAAGTCTCTCATCGCATCCCCTTCTCCTAGATAATACGGCTTAAACTGCTGCATTCCGGCAGTAGTAAAAAGCACCGTAGGATCACTTGGTATCAAGGAAGCCGAAGGCAAAATCTTATGTCCTCTTTTTTCAAAAAAATTTAAAAAGCGATTTCTAATTTCGTCTGAATTCATACGAAACAAGTATATCATTTTTAAATCTCTCTAGAAAAAAAACGAGCCGCTCGATGCTATCGAGCGGCTCACTAGTTGATGTTTGCTGCTAGGGCCAGATAACCCCAAACTGTCGCATCGGTGATTTGGTTCTCGTGGTAGAGGGAGAAGATATCCTCTGGGGTTGCCCAAAACACTTCTCCAATCTCGTTGCGCGGCTTGGGCTCGCCTTCAATCTGCACCGGCACGTAGATCAAGCAGACAGTTCTGTCTTTAGGGTGGCCTTCACCTTTCGTCATAATCGGCCGACCCATTCTGACGATGCGAACGCCCTTTCCGATCTCTTCTCCAACCTCTCTCCTTAGGGCAAGAGCGTACCCTCCCCACAGTAGCCAGAAGAGATATTCATACCACCTCATCTTACCTCCGACGAAGGTGAACTTTCCGGCTTCTCTCGGGCGAACAAGGAGAAGCCGACCATCCTGCCAAATCATGGCAGCAACGACTGTTTTCATAGCTTTCTCCTTTCGGTTTGACTGGAACTGGGTGAGAGCCACAGCGGCTCCTCAAATTTCCACCCAAGATTATACTACACATCACCTCAAAAAGTCAAGAGTTTGGAGAATGAAAAAGCGCGTCGCAGGGGTGCGACGCGCGGGTGTGTCGGGTGGAATCGGACGTTAGAATGATTCACCCGCCCTCTTGAAGGCCTCCGATACTTTATCTCGACAGACGATGACCCCGATTCCTTTCAGAGTGTAATCCAACATCACCGTATTCACAGCCGCCCATGGGTCGTAGAGAATACTCTCGATAGTTATTAGTAATGTCGTTTCAGCGAGTTGTTCAAACTCGTCTTCGTGCATTTGAGCGATGGTCTGTTCACTCGAGTTGCTCATGAAGGCCAGGGCTCTTACGGCTTCCGCCAGCTTGCCCAACTCTCGCTGAAATTGACCGCGGATTCCACGGCCAAAAAGAACGAGGCATGTGGAGATGGAAAAGAAGTACATCAAGGCGAGAAGTGCCATGGAGATTCTGGGCATAAACTGGATTATACCCGTAGAGGATATGTATATTGCCACGCCTAAAGTGAGAACTAGGCAGATGAAAGAGGTCTCCATTGCCCGTTTTTCCACCGCGATTCTTCTGCGGATGGTATTGATGTCTTTCCCTAGGCGCATCTCAATCAGATTCACGAAGAAGCTGCCGAGCTGGTGCGCTCGGAAGAGGTCCAACATCATCCGTTTTGTTTCCATTTCATTCTCCCGATGTGAGGTGCGAATGCCCGAACGCAGTGTTTGGACTCTGCTTTATAGAATACACGACTTTGTAGATTTGCCAATGTCTTGTTTGTGTTTTTACAATATTAACAATTCCCCACGGCCGTGGGGAATTGTTAATATTGTTTCTAAGGTAAAAGTTAAAAAAACCGTTGCGGAAGCGTCTGAAAATTGCGAGCATTGCGCTAAGTTAGTGTTTATAATTCTTTAAGAATTTTGAAGTCGGTTTTGAGAAGGTCTTTTTGGTTGGGGTTGTAGACGGCGACCGCCGGATGGTAGAGCGGAATTATTTTGACGGAACCATGAGGCGCTTTGGCGTCAAAGACCTTGCCGCGGATTTTGGAGATTTGATCAAGTTCAAAGTCCAAGTCAAATTTTGAAAAAAGATAAGCCATTGAGTGCCGGCCGAGAGCCGAAATTATTTTTGGCTGAATGATTTCAATTTGGCGGTCTAAAAATGGCGCGTAGAGTTCAACTTCTTCGGGCAATGGGTCACGATTGCCCGGCGGGCGGTCTTTGAGGATGTTGGTGATGTAGACATCTTCTCGCGGGATGTTAATTGAAGCGAGGAGTTCATCTAAAATACGTCCGGCCGCCCCGCAAAAGGGACGGCCGGACGCCGCTTCATTTTTCCCCGGCGCCTCGCCGACAAACATAATTTCCGCAAAATGACTTCCCTCGCCGATGACTGGTTTGTTTCCTTCCGCAACTCTAAATTCATACAAAGGCGAATTTTTAAGCGCCACCACCTCGTCCCGAATTTGCTTCATTTTTTCATACCGCTCTTGTTTAGAGAGTTCATTCATAAAAAATCTTTATTTTTCTCCCTGAAGTAAGGCCATTGAGAATGCATAGGATCAGGGAATTCTTCCAGTGGAAACCATCCTATCTCGTCAAATTTGTGCGGCTCGTTATTTTTTGCATCGTTTTTGTTTATGTGGACTTTGAAATCAAGACCAATCCAGTGCGTGGGACCTTCTTCGGTTTTTCTGTGGATGTCTCGAAATCCCATGAATTTTATATCCAAAACATCAGTGCCAAATTCTTCTCGCACCTCTTTTTTTACTGTTTCTTCAACTGTGTAGCCCATCTCTACCGCACCTCCGCACAAATCCCACTTCTCATGTTCATCACGGCATTTTTTTCCTCTTCTATTTAGCAGATAATTTCCCTCTCCGTCATGTAAAAGACAAAAAACAGTTATGGCCGGATAGTCAACACCTTTTTTAAGAATGTGATTTTGTTCAGAATTCATAAAGCTCCTTCCACTTTCAACTTTTTAACTTTTAATTTCTCCCCTCTATTATATCCTCCAACTTCCCCGCTTGATTTTATCACTCGGTGGCATGGAATTTTAGGATTATAGTTTTTATTGAGAACGTTGCCGACAGCCCTAAAAGCCCGAGGGCTCCCGGCTTTTCGGGCCACTTCTTTATAAGTCAGAGTTTCCCCTTTCGGAATCTTTGAAACGATTTTCAGGACTTTTTGCCTAAAAAAGGGTGTTTTCTTTGGCTTCTTCTTCCACCTCTTTTTTTGATTCATTTTTATTTTTGGTGGTGTTATTTTCACCATATAAAGTTTTTATGGCCAAAGCGGAATTCTGGCGGTAAGCGCAATGCTCGCAATTTTCAGACGCTTCCGGCAGTTTTTTTTGTTTTAAAAGCTCGGCAATCTCCAAAATGGTTTTTTCCACCCATTTATCATCGCCCTTGTAAGAAATGATATCCACATCAAATTCTAGCCGGCCATCAAACGCTTTTTCGTCCTTCCGTCCATTGACATAAACAAAATAGCCGACTTCTGAAACCTTGAAACCATTTTTTATAAAAAGCCACTGATAAATTTCCATCTGCCGTTTGTAGGCCTGTTGCCATCTTCCTTCCAAATTTGGCTTTTCATTTTTACTTGTAGCTTTATAGTCAACAATGTGCAATTCCCCACTTTTATTTATCCAGATATCGTCAATTGCGCCAAAAATAAGAAAACCGGTTTCCGGATGCAAGTATTGGATGCCGGTGAAGTTATGGCGCCACTTTTCCATCTCGGGATGTTCAAACGGAATGGCCTCAATCCCGTATTGCGTCATCAGGGGATGCGCCTTTCTTTCCGCGCGATGGATGTCAAATTCCTTTTTCAAAAGATGATCAACGGCGCTGTTTAAGGTAAAGGCCGGCATTGAAGGTCTTTTGACCCCGAGTTTTTGGTCAAGATAAAAACATCGCTGGCACTCAATAAAAAGGTCTATTTTTGAGCGACTTAGTTTTTGTTGGCTTTTTCTACTCACCTTTTATAATTTTAAATCAGCCACTGCTTGTTCGTCGGATTTTGCGTCGGGCCGACGCAATGTCTTTCTGAATTTTTCTTCGGCAAACCAGATTACGGTGAAGGTCAAAAGGGCCAAAAAGCTGGCGAATATTGCGAGTCCGAATAGTTGGAAACCGACGGCAATACCGATTCCACAAGCAACCCATAATCCGGCGGCGGTAGTTAATCCCTCTAATTTGTTTTCTTTCAGGATAATCAATCCGGCGCCGATAAAGCCGATGCCTGTGATGATTCCGGCCGCTAATCGCATCGGGTCAAAATTGGTAATGCCAATATAGTTTTGATTGACTAAGACAGACGAAATAATCAGAAGGCAGGCGCCCATTGAAACAAGTCCGAAAGTTCTTGCGCCGGCGACTTTTCCAGCAAAAGTCCGTTCAAGGCCGAGTAAAATTCCCAATACCAAAGCCAGGATTAATTGCCAAAATGGCATGTATGTTTCAAAAAATTCCATTTTTTATTTCTGCGGCTGTTAATGTTAAATTTCACAAACAAGATTAATTTCTTGTCTCACTTCCCCGATCTTCTCTTTGCTTAATCCTACAGATTTTAGCAATTCTTCATTATTATGCAATTTTTTGCAGAGGACTTCCCCACTTTTGAGAATTTCTATTTTTTGTCTTTGACTCAAGGTTTCAAGACAAGTTAAGGGATGTAACCCGGAATCCTCTATCATATCTTGCAGGTTGCCCTTTTTGGGATAATTCCAGCCAATCATATTTATACCGACACAGCGTCCATATTCCAGCGCGCTCTTGGTAAATTTTGTGTTTGTGATCAGCCAATTTTCGTCAAATTTTCTCAAATGGCCGTAATTAAATTCTTTGAAAGATAAATCTTCAAATCGGGCCTGCACATAAAGAGCGACCTTGAGATCGCTTTTCACCCCGTGTTCGTTGTGGAATTTGGCTTCTACGGCGACTAGCTTGTTTTCGTTGAATGCTATGACGTCCAGCTCGTGTTCCACACACCTTCCCCTGATTATTTCTCCAACTAAAGTTTGGTATCCTTTTTCTTTTAAGAGTTCCGCAATAAATCTTTCAAATGGAAACCCGGAAGGCCCAAGTGCCAAAACTGCATCTTTTAAGGAGTAGCTGGTGGCGACTTTTTCTGATTTTTTTCTCAACAAAAAAGCCGAGTGTTTGGCTATTTGGCTGGTGCTCATACCCTCCCTTAGCTCTTGTCTGATATGTTCGGCAATCTCTGAAGCCAATTCTCTCGTGGCCCCAGATCTTGCCAAAGAATTTACGAACTTTTCTTCGTTGAATTCTTCTAGCTGTTTGTCGGCTTTTAAAATTTTCATATAATTTTTGGCTATTGCAGGTTTAAATATTTTCTTTTATTTTCCACATGGGCGCTATGCGACACGGCGTAATACATATTTCCCGCTTTGTCTGATAAAAAATACAAATACCCAGTTTCAGCCGGCTCTATCGCGGCTAGAATTGCGTCCAATCCAGGGTTGGCGATCGGGCCGGGCGGTAGGCCGGCGTAAACATAGGTGTTATAGGGCGAATCTATCTTTAAATCCTCGCTTGTTAATTGATAGGTGTTTTTACCGTTGATGTATTTGAAAGTTACATCAACCTGAAGTGGCATACCTATTTCAATTCTGCGCCACAATATGCCTGAAATAATCCTTCTCGCCTCTTTATCTCTTGCTTCGGTTTCTATAATTGAAGCCATATTTATTACCTCTTCAAGGGGTTTATTGAAATTATCCAGTCGGTCTTGAATTGAAGATGTTTTTTGGTAAAAATTTTCTCGCATAATTTCAACTAATTTTTCCGGTTTGATATTAGGCGTTAAAAAATAAGTGTCGGGGAAAAGATAACCCTCTTCAGATTCAGCAATTCTGACGAACTTATATTTGTCAAAATTTGGTATCTGGCCTTCTAAGGTTTCGGCAATTTCAAAAATATTCAATCCCTCGGGTATAGTGATTCTAATCGGCGAAAGCCCAAACTTGCCCCCTATAAGAATATTGGCGATTTTAAAGGCGCTGTGCGACTTTTCAAAAAAGTATTCTCCCGACTTCAATTCCCTCTCCCCCTTTAAGACAATAATGATATTTCTGAACCAGAAAGCCGACTTAACAAACCCGCCACTGTGTAATTCTTCGGCCACCTCGTTTAGGGTTTGTCCCTCCCTAATTGAAAAAATGGTTTTTTCCGGAAAATTGCCTGGCGCTCTGACAAATAAATTAAAGAATATAAGGAAAATAGTGATGGCAAAAACAAAAAGATTAGTAAAAATAAAAAGAGCCCGGTTCTTGCTCCAACAGGCAATATATATTTTTGCGATATGTTTCAATTTAGACATTTGCACCTTTATACCGGTAAATTTGGGGGTGGCTTGGCTTTACGCGACCCGATTCTCGGTAGGGTCGGTGTTGTCGCGACTTTGCCCGGGAAGTGATAGATGGTGGCGAGTTCTTCTGTGGTTAAGATAAAAGGTTTCGCTCGGTAATTTTTATAAGGTGGTTGGAAAAAGGATCTCATTTTATAGGCCTCGAGCATTAAGTATTCCATCTTTGCTCTTCTTTTACTCATTATCTTCTTTAGGGGTGGAAATAAAACTTGGCCGATACCTATCCAATCCTTTTCGTTGTCGGTGTGATCGGTATAGAGCCCAAGCTTGAAGCCGTTTAAATTATTGGAATTATATTGACGGACACTGCCGATCAGTCCCGGGATGGCAATCTCGCTGAAAGATTCTTTTTTAGCAATGTAGAAAGCTCGAATCATGCAATCAAAAGCAAATTTACTCAAACTTCTTTCTATGGCGATGATTTTTTCTTCCTCGCTCTTAGTCATCATTCTCATATGGGCGGAATCAAGCATTAGGGACTCTTGTATCTTTTTGACCTCTCTTTTGGCCTCGTTTTTCCAGTCCGGTTTTTTAAAAAGCCGACCCTCTCTCAAACCTTCTTTCTTATGAGCTTGAATCAAAATTTGGATCCACACCTGTTCTCCCTCCTTCATTGAACCGAGATATTCTATTACTGCCGCGAATGGGTCAACTTTGAACTCCTCTTCTTTTGTCTCTTTTTCCAATCCGTAATCAACATAGGTCTTAATCGGAAAAACATCTTTACTGACGAGTTTGTAATATGTCCCCCACATGTCCAAGTTTTCCTGGCCATTTTTGATGGCAGTAGTGTAATCATCGGCCTCATAGATTTCAACATCAGTGTATTGAGCATAAATCTGTGATTCAATCATATTTTTGTATTTTGCGGGCGACCAAATAAAAAACCTAACCTCTCCGCCTTGAGAAACTATTTCCAGAGAAAACCAAGGTTTTATCTTTCCGCCGATGTAGGTGTCGGTATAGGTCACCGCGCCGGTCTGGTAGAGAGACATCAAAAAAACCTCCATACCCAGGGGAGATTTATTTATTTCTCTCGGCATCTTGATTTCCAGCAAAATATAATCCTGATTAAAGATGTATCTGGTTCTTATGTATTTTAACCAGCTACTGAAAAAGAGATAACCGAGTAAAAACGGTGACGATATAACAAGAAAAACCAGAGTAATTTTAAAAGATTGGGAAAAAACTATCGGTAGTTGGTTTAGCAACTCAGTCATGAGTCATATTTTAGCCCAATATGTTTTTTTTCGCCAACAAGTCAGCGCTGATTTTTAGGCGGTTTGATAACGACCGTCTTTGTCTCTTTTGAAGTATCTTGAGTTTTGAAGATTTACTAAAACAGTGTTTGGTTGGACAAAGCGGGATTCTAGGACTCTTTCTATAATTTTTTGTTTTGGCAAGGGCCCCTCTTTTTCCAAAATATCTCTTATCACATCCCTGACAATGCCTCTGGAATATCCCCATTCTGATAACGCGTAAAGACCTCTGCCAACCAGCACAAACCTTGAGTCCTTTATGAGTTCGTTGTGGGTGGTGGCGGCGTGAGCTTTTTTCTTGAAAGTTTCCTCAATGAGACGAGCGACCTCTCTAAAATGCAAAGGCGACCCATGTTTTCTGATTATCAAATAGGCGTAATCTTTGACACCCTTAGTTTTGATGCTTGGCGAGTGCGACCTGCCCCAATCCCCAAGCATATTTCTGCCGATTTGTTTTGAGATTGACAGCCACCTTTTGAGAATTTCTTCATTTTTGTATTCCTCGGAGATGTCCTCAAGGTGTGTAAGGAACATTTTTACGATTTCTGATTCAGGAATGATTTCTTTGTCATCAAGATTTTCATAAAGTTTTTTTAAGGCGATATGGATTTTCTCGGCCAATTCCGGCTCTATGTGCCAACGATGATGAAATTCGTCGTCTTCTTTTATCTTTTTAAAATGGTTGCAGACCACTAGCATAAAATGCGTATGGTTTTGGAGATTTTTGTCGCTTGAGACATGGTTTAAAAATTCCGTCTCCTTGGCGATTCCGCCAAAGGATTTCAGGAGAGCTCTGAGTTTTTCGTATGCCGGCAATTCGTTTTCATATTCTTTTGAGTTTCTTATTGTTTTTAGAGAGTATTCTTCAACCTGCCTGACTCTTTCTCTGGTGATGCCATATTTCTGTCCTATGGCTTCCAAGGTCATCTTTTTGGGATTCTTGCCCAAACCGAATCTCATAGTCAATATACTGGCCGCTCTTTTGGGCAGAATAGCCAAAAGCTTTTGATTTAGATTGACAGGGTCAAAATCCAGACGCGTTTCTTTCTTTTGATTATTTTTTTGTATTGGCATAATCTTTTTTATATTATCAAATTATGATCACCATTCTAGCACCTTTGCTTTTTTAGGTCAACCTCCACACCTACTTTTGCATCGTTGCCTTACATTTCCATCTGCTATCTTCATAAACTCACATCAGTAGCTAATTCCTAGGTATTTATAGAAATTTGAAATTAGCAACGAAATGTTATGCAAAAGTAGGTGCGGGGGTCAATACGATGTTCAATACTTTGCCTTTCACATAAATAACCTTTTTGATTTCTTTACCAACTATCCATTTTTGTACCGCCTCTTGAGATAGTGCCATTTCTTTAATTTTCTCCTCGGATTCCTGCCCCTCTGCTTCCATTACCGCCCTGACTTTGCCGTTAATTTGGATAGCGATAGTTGTCATATTCCTCCCTATTTTCTTAGGGTTAAATTTTGGCCACTTTTCTTGGTGAATTGATGATTTTTTCTTTAAAACTGCTTGCCACAACTCTTCTGTCAGATGCGGCGCAAAAGGTGCAAGCAATATGAGCAGTGTTTCAAATTCTTTTTTAGATATTGTATTTTGCTTTGCCAAAGCATTTGTAAAAATCATGAGCGCGCTTACCGCGGTATTCATCTTTAAGCTTTGAATGTCTTCACCAACTTTTTTTATTGTCCGGTTGAATAAAATTTCATCTTTAACATTTTCTCCTTCTGTAACTTTTTCTCGCAATTTCCAAACCCTTTCCAAAAATCTTCTAACCCCGACAATACCGTCCGTTGACCAAGGATAATGTCCTGTTTCGTTGAAAGGTCCGATAAAAGATAGATAAGTTCTAACCGTGTCGGCGCCGAGATTTCGGACAATTTCATCCGGGTCAACAACATTGCCTTTTGATTTGCTCATTTTGTTGCCGTCCGGCCCTAAAATCAGCCCGCGATTCATCCGCATTTTGTATGGCTCTTTGTCTTTTACCAGACCAAGGTCATATAGAGCTTTCTGCCAAAATCTGGAATACAAAAGATGCATCGTGTTGTGTTCGGCCCCGCCGGAATAGAAATCTACCGGCATCCAATCCTCCATTTTCTTTTTATCGGCAAATTCTTTTTTATTTTTCGGGTCGGTGTAGCGGAGAAAATACCAAGAAGAATCAACAAAAGTGTCTAAAGTGTCGGTTTCCCTTTCCGCCTTTCCTTTGCAATTCGGGCATTTAACGCTAACCCACTTTTCCGCTTTGGCGAGCGGCGACTTGCCGTCATTTCGTGGTAGGTAATCTTTTATTTCCGGTAATTTCACCGGCAAATCTTTGTCCGGCACAGGAACCTGTCCGCATTTTTCGCAGTGAATTATTGGAATCGGCACACCCCAGTATCTCTGCCGCGACACTCCCCAATCTCGGAGCTTGTAGGTGGTTTTTTTAGTGCCTCCGACGAACTTTATAATTTCATCTTTGGCTTTTTCTGAATCCAAATCGTTAAATTCAGAAGAATTTATAAGTTTTCCGTTCCCAGAAAAGACATATTTCCTATTTTTTATATTTGCCACTATCTCTGGTAATTCTGAGATAGGCCAAAATGTTTTTTCTAAATCAGAAGTTGGTACCCAGTTTACAGTATGTTTTTCTGATTCTTCCTCGGACAATTTATCTTGTTCCAAATCTTCTAACTCTACTATAAAAACCTGGACATGCGCATCTCGGTTAATGTCTTTGTGTTCAGCGTAAAATTGAGATCGTATCTCCCAACCAAGTTTTTCAACTTTTCTAAAATTTTTAAATCCGGTTTCTTCCCGAACCTCTCTTATTACCGCTTCTTCAAATGATTCTCCTTCTTCTACCCCGCCTATTACCAGTGTTTTCCAGGGCATTTTTTTCCAGTGGATTTGTACTATTTCATCTTTTTCCGGGTGTTTAATTACAGCTTGGACGGCTTTTCTTGGGGACCATTTTTTTTCTTCTTTCGGTGGGTTGTCTTTATCTATAAAAAATGGAGCAATAACTTGCTTTATCGGCAAATTATATTTCTTGGCAAACTCAAGGTCCCTTTCATCATGAGCCGGCACAGCCATGATGGCGCCCGTACCGTATCCTGACAATACATAATCAGCAACAAAAATAGGAATTTCTTCTTTTGTGGCTGGGTTTATTGCTTTTATTCCCTTGAGTTCTACGCCGGTTTTTTCCCGATTTTCAGCAGTGCGTTCGATTTCAGTTTTCTTTTTTGATTGTTCGATATATCGAATGACTTCATCCCAGTTTGTAATTTGATGATTGTAATTTGGAATTTTCTCGTGCTCTGGCGAGAGAACGAGGTATGTTGCACCGAAAATTGTATCCGGTCGCGTGGTAAAAACGGGAATTTGAGATTTGGAATTTGAGATTTGGAATTTTATTTCTGCTCCTTCTGATTTCCCTATCCAATTTCTCTGGCTCTCTTTTATCGGTTCCGGCCACTGCAATTCATCTAAATCATTTAAAAGTTGTTCGGCATAATCAGTAATTTTTAGATTCCACTGTAAAATATTTTTTTTCTCAACTTCGCTATCGCATCGTTCACACCGGCCACTTACGACTTGCTCGTTGGCGAGTACAGTTTTACAGCTCGGACACCAATTTGCCTGGGTTTCTTTTTGGTAAGCCAAGTTCTTTTTGAAAAGATGTAAAAACATCCATTGTGTCCAGCGATAATATTCTGGGTCGGCCGTGATAATCTTTCTGTCCCAGTCAAAAGACGCTCCCATGCTTCGGAGCTGATTCTCCATATATTTAATATTGTCATAAGTCCATTTTTTAGGATTAAGACCTCTCTTAATGGCCGCGTTTTCTGCCGGCAGGCCAAAGGCGTCAAAACCAATCGGAAACATGACATTCATTCCCCACATTCTTTTGTATCGGGCGAATATATCCGGCACCGAAAAAGCGTACCAGTGTCCAACGTGCAAATTACCGGAAGGATAAGGTATTTCCACCAAGGTGTAAAAATTTTGTTTACTTCTATTTTTATCGGCAGCTTTATAGATTTTTTTGTTTTCCCAATACCTTCTCCATTTTCTTTCAATAACTTTGTGATCATATTCTTTTTGCTTACCCCGTAAGAAACCCGCCTCCTTTTGGCGGTCAGCGGAAAGTTTCTTGTGGGGCCACTTTTTTTCTATTTTTTGATGGTTGTAGTTTTGCATTGATAATAGAAATCATACAAGAAAAGTTAATTTTTGGAAAACAAAAAAGCCGCGCTGTTTGCACAGACACGGCCCTCGTTCACCACACACACCTTGACCTTCTTCCGTCTTTAGAGGGTTCCCTCACTCGCGTTCCGCACGGCTCGGGGTTCTCTTCTGTAAGAGCTAGTAGCCGACCACCCTTCCTCTGTTGAGGGGGTTCCCTCACAAGGGGCTATGAAAATAATCGAGGGAACCGAGTAGCCGACCCCCCTTCCTCTGTTGAGGGGGTTCCCTCACCAGTCCAAAATGA
>DYGD01000016.1:0-5603 GCA_020724885.1 Candidatus Paceibacter sp.
TTAATTTCGACCTTTATATTTACGGATTAAGAGTTAAAAACTTTCTTCAAAGAATCGCCCAAGGATACTGCCGCTTGTTAAGTCGCAAAGACAGTTTACCCATTGGGCTGGCGAGATAGGAATCCCGCGTATTCAGTATCGCTCTCGATACTTTACTTCAAACGATATTCAGTTGTAAGTGAGAGTTGCAAGGTCGCCGTTGTCCCCACTCGGGGTTAAGTAGCATTGGAGATCGAGCGTATGAGCATTGCTCTCCAATGAGCTAGCGCGCCTTGCGCTCTCAAAAGAAAATTTCTGATCATAGCTTTTCTCTTGATTTTCAATGCTCCGGCGGCCGACCTTACCGCCTGACCCTTCCACTATGTATAACACCCGAATAGGTCAAAGGTGTCATATTGGAAAAATTTATTTATTCGGGGCTTTTTCAAGCGCAACCGAAACTGTTTTTTCTTTACCTTTGCTTAGAACTTTAAGCGCTATAGTATCCCCAACACTTTTCTGGCGAATCAAAAAGCCGAGCGATTTGCTTTCCTCAAGCTTAACGCCGTCAACTTCAAGGATAATATCGTTTTCTACAATACCGGCTTTGTCGGCGGGAGAACCGGGAATCACGGCTAATTCCTCCGGCGTATCCCCGCGAATAACGAGCGCGCCATAATCAACCGAGAGGTTGTTTTTCTCTTTCAAGGCCTGGGTCACTTGCGTGTAGCGAACGCCAAGATATGGACGAACGATCTCGCCATGCTCTTTAACGGAATTCACCACGCTTTTTACCAAGTTCGCCGGAAGCGCAAAACCGATATTTTCCGCGCCTCGCGAAACAGCCACGTTTACGCCAATAACTTTGCCGCTTATATCCAAAAGCGGGCCGCCGGAGTTACCCGGATTGATAGCCGCGTCGGTTTGCAACACCTCTTCCAAGAGTTCCGAACGGCCGAAGTTGTCTCCGGCGACAATAGAACGAGAAAGCCCTGATACAACCCCGACTGACACTGAATTCCGGAATTCGCCGAGCGCGTTGCCTATAGCAATAACTTTTTGACCGAGTTTTATTTTGGAAGAATCACCAAATTCCAGATACGGAACATTGCCCGCCTTTGTTTTTAAAATAGCAATATCAAGAATTGGATCGCGAGCCAACACCTCGGCTTCGTATTTTTCTCCGTCATTGGTAAGCACGGTATATTCCGCCGCTGTATCCGAAACAACATGCCGATTGGTGACCACGAGACCGTCTTTAGAAACAAAGAATCCCGAGCCGCCGCCAATTTCTCTTTTTTCCGTACCTTTCTCACGAATGCGCGGAATCTGGAAATTAAACCCTCCGCCAAAAGGATCGCGGAAAAATTCCTCAAATGGATCGAAGTTCTCAAAGTATTGTTCAACGATAGGAACATCTTTCGTTACTACAATGGAAACAACGGCCGGATTTACTTTACTGACAATATCTGTTATCGCCGACTCCTCGGAGAAAACAATCCGCTCATTTCCGTTTAAGGCAGTCTGCCGCTCTTCAAAGTCCGCGAGATATTGTTTAGCAAAGTAATCAAAAAGTTCCGCGCGATTAGCGTAAATCAGGCCACCTCCGACGACGCCTACAATCAGAGTAAGAGCGCAGTAGGTGACAAGGGCAACCGTAAATTGTTTTTTGTTTTCTTTTATAAAATTTATCAACTTATTCATGTTAGAAATTATAAAAATATGGAAATTTTCCCGCAACATAAAAAATCGCGAGTTTGCTCTCAGAATATATAACAACGAAATCAGCTAATGGTGTCAGTTTTTCTTGCCGAGAAATTGTGGCTTTGTATATTTCTTTTGGAATTCGCCGAATCCAACCATGTCTTTGAGATAAGGATGCTTGGCGAGCTTTTTGCGACTTCGGGAGAGAATAAGTTTTACAGCGTTTTCGCTTTTTCCGACAATACGGGCAATGTCTTTAATCGGCAGTTCTTTTTGATAACGCAGAAGTAAAATATCCTTTTCCGGTTCCGGTAAATTCTGAATGGCGCGCCATAAAAGCTCCGCGGTCTGTTTTCTATCAATTTCTTGATCCGCGGTTACTTCGTCCGGCACATCACCGACAGATTCAAGCGACATGGATTGGGGTTTGCGGTAGTGATTGACGAGAATATTGTGTGCAATAGTAAGCAGATAGGAATAGTACGAATATGAGCGCAAATAAAACCGCGGCAGATTTTGATATGCCTTCATGAAAGTTTCTTGAAGCAAATCCTCGGCTATGTCTTTCTGGTGTCCGACACGATACCAAAAGTAGTTAAAAAGTCGCTGGGCGTATTTTTTGTATAACGTCTCGTAAGCCGTAGGATTTTGCTTGGCTTGTTCAACCAAAACAATATCTTCTTTGTCCATATTCGTATTTTATAAGATCTCCGCCAAAAATAAATCTTTGAGCGAGGACGGCTCGGTAGGAGGGGGTCAGGGGGAGGAATGCCGAGCCGTCCTCGCTTCAAAACAGGATGGGCGCAATCAATTATGTTTCTGAATAATATCCTCAAGCCGTTTAATTTTCTCGTACCAATCAGAAACAATCTTTGATTCTTTTTTCACACTCATGTAGGCACTCCAAATCACGTTTGAAATATGACGTTCAATGATTCTTTGTTCGACAAGCTCGAAAAATTCAGGAATTGGTTTTTGCTCAAGATAAGTTTCGATCATTGTCTTTTTGATATCCTCAAAGTCTGGTCTTTCATGTAGGGATGTCAAAAAGACGGCAAGCGTGTAGCTTGGATCGCCATAGCTCACTTGCTCCCAATTAAAGAAACGAAAACCTGCGGAAGTTTTGAGACAATGGCCTAGATGTGCGCTCTCAAAAACGAAAGAATTGCCAACTTGTTTAAGAACTCTTTGCAAGCGATCTTCAAATTTATTGAGGATTGATTCAACGCCCGGAAGAAACGCCAGCAATTCTTGTCCGCAGGTTTTCGTTTCTTTACAATCCAAAATAAATTCTATTCTTGTTTTCCAAGCATTCTTGTTTTTGGTGTAGCTTGTCATCGGCTCTTGAAATGGAAACTCGTCTTTTTCAAAAGGGATAGAATTTATTTTGTAGATAAATTTCGCGACTTCGGGAAAATATCTTTTCTGCTCATCTGGTGGCAAATCTCCCAATAATTTCCCCTCCAAATATTCTTCAAAAATCATTGGCTCGCCAAAGAAATTTTCGGTTAGAAAATAAACTTTCGGCCCAACATCATTTTGCTCAATCTTTTTGAGAGTTTTATATTCGTCAATTACTCCGTCTGTCTCGCCCCATTCAGGGCCCTTAAAACGCAGAACAAATTTCTTCTTTGGTGTCTCAATTAGATAATCAAAATGCCCCGACCATTCTTTCGGGTCAATATCAGTAATTGAAAAATTATTCTCAAAAAGATTGAGTGGATTTTCTTTGGCGAGCCATTTTTTGATTTCTTCAATCGGCGGAGATACTTGCATAAGTAAATTTTAGCAAAAAGAAACCGCTCCGTGAATGAACACGAAGCGGTTGGTGGCGCGTGCGCCACGTCGTTACAGCTTGAGAAGTTGATCGCGTGCCCCTGTTGCTTGCGCGATCTCCTGCGCCTTGCGACGAAGTTGGCTTCCCGGAATCGGGTCGCCTTGTTCGACGAAGTCGGTGATGTCCGCGCAATGCTTGTAGACACGCGCCGCTTGCCGCGGGTCTTGCTTCTCTGCTTCCGCGGCTTCGGTAAGCGCCGTCCGCATCTCTGCTTCCGCGCTTCGCCGATCTCCTTCGTGCCGATAAATCTCGGCAAGCCCGACGTGAAGCAATCCTCGCGTGTGAGCCTTTTCGGGATTCTTGGCGAGCGCGGCTCGAATGCACCTTTTCGCTTCTTCGTACTGACCTCGACGGCGCAGTACGCTTTGGCGAACATCGCACTGGTCGGCTGACATACCGTCGTAGCCGATGAGTTCGATGATGCGGTTCGAGAGCGGAAGCATGCGCCAGTAGCAGTACGTGGCAAGCGGAAGCCATGTGAGACACCACGCCGCGATCTTCACTGGAGCGAGCAGCTTCGGATGAAGCGCCGCCTTGAGTTGCGAAAATGCGGTGCCGACAATGCTGTAGTAGGTGCTTGATAGCGCGGAGTAACCCCCGGCTTGCACCCGCGCATCGGCTGAACGCATTTTCTCCTTCTCTCGCTTTCGTGATTTGAAAAAGAGCTGTAGCTTGGCGAGAAACGATGTCTCGCTCCAGCTTAGGTCATAGATCGATGTCATTTCGTGCCTCCTGTATTTCGGGTTTCTGTGATTTCGGAATCCAAAACAAACATAGCATAAGATAACCTGTCTGTCAATGTTTTGCGCCCATCCTGTTTTGAAGCGAGGACGGCTCGGCAGGAGGGGGTTGGGGGGAGGAATGCCGAGCCGTCCGAGCGTTGAAGCCCCGCCGCACCGCCCGGAAACTTCACGGGCGGAACCGAGCAGAAATTTCCCTTTCCTTTTTTGAATTTTTTTAGGGGGCGCGCGCAAAGAAAAATTGTAAGGGAAAATTTCTGCGAGGTTGCCGCCGGAGCGATAGCGGAGGCGGGCGGCGGGGCGGAGAGCGTGCGATTTAGTTTGGCTTCACCGCGCGCTCGGCGCGTGGCTCATCTGTTTTGAAAATGGGTGCGAGCTTGGTAAAATAAAGACACCAGAATGGAACTTGTCGGTTTTGAACCAACGGCGGAGTGGGTGGCGCTTTGCGCCGCCCACAATTCGGTCTCCGAAAAACCATTAAGTTCTGTTTTGGTGCGCAGGGGGGGATTTGAACCCCCAATCCCGTGAAGGAACACGCCCCTCAAGCGTGCGCGTATACCAGTTCCGCCACCTGCGCAAGATAATAAGCCCTTATACAACTTACAACCTCTAACGCAGTTAGTAAAGATTAATTATGTTGTAGGTTGCGCGGGTTGTTGATTTTCTTCAGAAATTTCTTCCGCTTTTTCTTCTACCGCAACTTTTAAAGTGTCGTCCTCAATAGCCACGACTTCCGGCACCGCCCGAACATTTCTCATTTGTCGGCGAATTTCTTTAGCGGCTTTGTCGCGAATATGATAGAGCTTGGCACGGCGGACTTTTGAACGCCTGACAATTTCAATTTTATCAATCATCGGAGAATAGATCGGAAAAATTCTTTCCACTCCAACTCCGCTTTTGACCGCTCGGACGGTAAAAGTGCCACCGGCTTCTTTGCCGTGTTTTACAGCCAAAACCAAACCCTCAAAAATTTGGGTTCGAAATTTTTCCTTTTCTTTGATTTTTTGGAAAACTTTGACAGTATCCCCCGCCCGTAAATCAAGATTTTTTCTGTCCTCTATTTTAACCGGCGAAATTACTAAATTTTTGGCCTGCATAGTGGCGTTAATTTAACATAACCTTTTTGGTTTAGCAATTGTTTAAAACGATAATACAAAAAAAGGGCTCCGCAATCTATGCGAAGTCCCTGTCTACGGCAGTCAGGCGGGACCAGAACCATGGGGGCCTAACAGACCCAGTGGGCACACAAAGTGTCAATTACCTACCTGTCTGCGCAGGCAGGCGGACGCCCGCAAACCACCAGATGCCGTGATGACCGTCGTCACCGCGACGGTCAACGACCA
>DYGD01000016.1:5703-9944 GCA_020724885.1 Candidatus Paceibacter sp.
GAACAGGCATTATCACCTTCTTTAATTTTAACTTTTTTTCTAGCCCGGGTTTAGGAATTCCATTAAAGCCTTTTTAGAACCTCCAAATAATCTTCAACAGATAAACCGAGAGTTCGAAGATTATTCCGGATAATAAATACCGGCAATTGAGTATCTCTCTGAACAATTATTGGCCGATTCAAACCATCGCGCCAATAAACCCGATGGTCTCATTTTTCTCTAACAAAATTACACCCGACATAAAAAGAAATCTTTCAAATTTCTTCCAGTGAACAGGCGTTAATTTGGGCATAGGAGTTAGGCCGGCATTTTAACAATGTGGGCCTCTTGAGAAACTACTAAAGGAGGGCGTAGATGAGAACCACTTTTCTTCCAGCCCAGTTCCGTCAGAGATTTTTCCAAAGTTCCGACTCTCATTATTTCCTCAAAGAAAATTTGGACAGCTTCAGTAAAGCGCCTACGGGCTTCGGCGTGGCTTTTACCGGAAGTAGAAATATCCAAAGCCGGAGAATAGGCAATGAATCTTTTCCCCTCCTTTAGAATAGAAACTGGCAAACTAGCTTGAAAATTAACTCTCTTCATATCTATAAACTAGCATAAAATTAAAAAAGATGTAAGCATCTTACAATGCAGACAGGAAATATAAAGCTCTCTCAAAATCCTCGGGGAAAGGCGCTTCAATTTCCAGAGTTTTTCCTGCCTGCGCCGCGCTCGTCGCGGTAGGCAGGTGGTCGGGAGTTTGGAAACGGATTTGAAAAGCGTGAAGAGCTAGGCGATTGAAGCCCAAAAGGCATGGCTTTTTTGCCGCATAAATATGATCACAAACCACAGGGTGGCCAATTGCTTTAAAATGAACGCGAATCTGATGTGTCCGTCCGGTTTTCGGTCTGGCCTCCAGAAAGGTAATTTTTTCACCAGTTTCCAAATCTTGCCCTAATTTTAAAACTTGCCAATGGGTAATCGCCTCTCGCAAGGTGCCGGTCTGACCTTTTTTGCTCGCCTCGCTTCGCGGGCGAGGCGGGCCGGCAGGCAAGGCAATCCACTTCCTGGGGATGCTTTTAGTCCGGCCAATTTCCATTTCAATCACTCCGCTTTTTTCTTTAAGATGGCCATAAACAAAAGCGCGGTACATTTTTTCAATTTCTCTTTTTTGAAACTGATTTTTAAGAAAAGAATGGCTTTCTTGATTTTTGGCTATAAGCATTACGCCGCTTGTTTGTTTGTCCAGCCGATGAACAATGCCCGGTCGCAAAATATTTTCCCCTTGTGGTGAAATCCACGGCTCGCCGACATCCTTGAGCGCCGGAAAATTTTTCAAAACCCAATCGGCAACCGACAGTTCAATATTTCGTCCGTCAGAATGAACAACGAGGCCAGCGGGCTTGTTAATAGCCAAAACGTTTTCGTCTTCGTAAAGAATTTTTATCTTGCCGAAAATTTCTTCCATTTTTAGAATTTAATTTTAAAACCATCAAATTTTGTAACCAGCTCTCGCCAAGAAACCTCAACATTTGAAACCTTTGAACCAAAAGGGCCCTTCCAGAGATGCTCAATTAATTTTTCCAAACGTGCTTCATTGCCTTGAGCGATAACCCGCACCTTAAAATCCGGCAAATTTTCAACTTCACCAAAAATCCAGAGCCCGTCGGCCTTTTTCTTAACAAAGTTATGATAATTTACTCCGCGAACTTTGCCGGAAATTATTGCTTCTATTTCCATTCTATTTTCGGACATACTAATAGATTACCGCTAATTCAGGTTGAATAAAAGCCATTTTTGAAGTAAGCTCTAAAATAGCGCGCGGTTAGCTCAGTTGGTAGAGCAACTCGTTTACACCGAGAAGGCCGGGGGTTCAAGTCCCTCACCGCGCATAATACAAAACAAAGCTCCCCGTAGTTTAATGGATAGAACAGGAGATTGCGGATCTCCAAATCGAGGTTCGATTCCTCGCGGGGGGATAGAAATTGGGAGACAAAAATTAACAACAAGATCAAGAAGTGAAATCTCGACTGATCAAAAACCCTATGGGTCTAGAAACCAAGCATTTCCAGTAGCTTCTGGAAAAACGGCTCGTGCAACTCTTCTTCCTCCAAATATTGCAGTAGGAAATTTCTAATTTGGCCGGCATCAACGTCTTCAGTAATCGGCAGATGTATGTATGGCATTAAGAAGCGACTTGATTTAAAAAGAATTTTAGGATGGAGAGATTCTTCGTCCAGATAAAACGAGGTTAGGTTTTTGTAGGAATAAAAATATTTATCCAAAACAACGCCACGATTATTTATCTCTACATTTACGATCCTCGGCCCTCGCAAAGAAAACAGAACGAGGGCGACAACTGCCACAACAATAAGAATCGCAAAAATATAATTACCGAAAATAACAGACACGACAACCAAAGCAAAAGCAATAATACCAACCGCGGAATACCATTCAACGCCCTTCTCCCAATGAAAGAATTCCGGCCCAAACCAACTTATTTTTTCATCCATGTTTAAATTCTACCACAAAGAAAAATCTAAAATGGCAAGACCCCGACAATGGAGTCCAGAAAAGCAATAATATCAAGATCCGTAGAAGTCCAGACCGAAACAAAAATAACGGAGCACAAAAAAGCAGAGGCCAAACAAACAGTACACCACTGGTTTAAGACAATCACTTGAATAAAAGTCAGGTAGATAGAAAATATAAATGCCAGAGTCGTAATGGCCAAAACAAAAAAAGAAAATAAATCATTGTGCAGAAAAGGGAAAAACAAAAAAAACGCATAACTGATAGAAACAAAGGAGTAGTAAAGAATCCCAAGATTTTCCACCGGAATACCAAAGAATTTTGAATATCGGCTAGTGATCACGGTTTGGCAATCAAAACCAGCCGGACAGACAATAGCTTCGCGAAGAGCTTTTTTGCGCCTGATGTATTCAGACAACCAAACACCAAACAAACCGGCTAAAGCCGTCAGAGTGATTACAAAAAAACTAGACATAACTTAATCTTATCACAAGAAAAAATCTGTTGAAAAGTTTTTGCTAGACCAAAAAATCGTGCTAGCATTAACTGGACGCAAAAACAAAATGGGAAAGATTAGAATACCAAGCTTGTATTATCTCTATTTCGGATTGATTCTGCTCGGGATGAGCGGTTTTATTTTTACCGTCTTCTTGCCGTCGCCAATGGGTTTTTACGCTTTTATCGCCACAGCTGCTTTGGGCGGTTTTGGAGTCGCCACCAACATATTTTTTACAAAAAAAAGCAAACGCCAGCTCGTTTGTCCGACCGGTTCCGACTGCAATGTTGTCGTTAATAGCCGGTATTCAAAATTTTTTGGCGTCTCATTGGAAAGAATGGGGATGGCTTATTTCGCTTTTATTGTCTTGGCGTACTTGGCTCTAATTTTTGTCCCGCATATCTATTCTCCAAACGCCATAACAATTCTTGTCGCTTTGACACTTTGCGCCGGGCTGTTTTCGTCCTACTTACTTTTTGTTCAGGCATTTTTGCTCCGGGCTTGGTGTATTTGGTGCATTCTGGCCTCATTTCTGTCTATCACGGTTTTTGTTTCTTCTTTTGCCAGTTTGCCGGTAGCAATAGCTTTTCTGGCAGAATTTCAAAATATAATTTCGGCAATTAGATTCTTCGGATTTGCTTTTGCGGTCGGCGGGGCCACTGCGGCTGTATTTCTTTTTTTCCGACTTCTGAAGGATTTAGATATAGACGACAAAGAACTGCACTTATTAAACGGTATTCTTGAGCTTGTTTGGGTTGGATTCGGCCTCATCTTAATCGGTCAGCTTGCTTTTTATGTTATCTATGCGGATTCGCTTGCCAATTCAAGTTTGTTCATAATTCAAACCGCCGCTCTGTTTATTGCCGCTTTTGGCAACGCTCTCTCAATGATTATTTACGGGCCGTTTTTGGTTTTCGTTCCATTCAAAGAAAACGGGGTGGACTCTGCCGTATTTTCCTCTCTCCGTTTACCAACGGCGATCGTCTGGGCGATTACTTTGGCCTCTTGGTATTTCGCCCTATCTCTGGATTTTATTCAAAAACAGCCAGGCCTTCAGACGGTGCTAATAAGTTATGGGATTGTTCTGGTCTTGGCTATTATTGGTGGAATAATTTGGGAGAAAAGATTTGTAGAAAAGAAAAAGACAGCGGAACCAGAGTTGGCATCTTAGAACAGAGAACAGTTAGAACGGGCAGAGAACTAAAAATTTATAGTGGCGGCAACTTCAATGTCG
>DYGD01000017.1 GCA_020724885.1 Candidatus Paceibacter sp.
AAGCCGCACCGCTGACAATTTCAAGTTTTTCTTTGGCGGCATTCAATTCAGAATTTGTAAAGCGAATATATAAATAATAAAACATTTTTATGAAAATTTCAATTTTAGAAAAAAGTAGAGCCCCAAGCGAAACTATGTTCGCAAGGGGCCCTTGATGCTGTGAGGATGCGCTCGTTAGCGCGGGTCGTTGCGACCGAGGATGCGGTTGCCCCTCGGACTTCCGTCTCGGTTGAACCAGACGGGGCCCAAAACGGCGTCGAGCGACCCTCGGACGTTGCCGCCGCTCTCCTTGTAATGCTCGAAGTACTGACGCTTCTCGCTCTCTGACAAGGAGTGAAAGGCGGTATCCTCTTCCTTCTCTGACTGGTATGACATGGCATTTCTCCTTTCTGGTTTCTGGATTTCGGTTGACTCGATTCAATGGCGCTTTGGACACCTACACGAGATATACAAAGCGCCACAATCGAGTAAGCCAATATTACAAGTCAGTTTTACCTTAAAGAGCTAATGCAATCAGCTTTTCTGATTACGCCGTGAGTATAGCATAAAATATATCATCTTGTCAAGCCCAAACAAAAAATCAGCATCTTTGCTGTTTCTTGTCCAAAATCCTATGAATTCAATGATTAAAAATTTTTCTTTTTTTCTTTCCTCTAAAACATGGTTCGCAGCGACCCTAATTAAATTTCTTGCAGAAATTTAATAGGGCACGTGTTTTTCTCCGGGCTCTTCGGCAGTTTTTGTTCCTAAAAGAAAGATCAACTTTCCTACTTTCTTCTTGTGTTTTATGCGCCGGGTGAGAGTCGAACTCACAGGGCCAGTTAAGACAACGGATTTACAGTCCGCTCCCGCTCCCTACGGGACTACCGACGCGAAATTTGCGCTTGTAGCATTCTATCAAACTTTTTATCTCCAGCAACAACTTTTTATCATTGTATCTTATATGAATCAGGCCAAAAGGCATTTTTCTGCCATCTTTTCTAAAGTCTTCTCTAACATATGGCTTGGAAAATTGTTCTTTAGGAACTTTAGTTAGTTCCGACCAAAAACCCTTAATTTTTTTATAATTTTGATCAGAATAACAATAAATAAAAATCCTTAATTTACTTTCATCAAGTTTATATGTATTTCTTAAAAATTTCATAAATAAAGAAATCATTTCAGGGTTACTGTTGGCAAAATCTATTCCAGAGGCCTTGTCGCTTTTATAACCTTCCGCCCAATAAAGCATAGCCCCAACAACTTTTAACTCCCTATCGTATAACCTCCTTATTGGTTTAAATAAAAAGGATGCTGGCTTTTTTTCAAAAAGAACAGCATTCGCTTCTGAAAAGTTCCGCCGTTTAAGGTTGTGTTTTCTCATAAAATAGACAACCGCGTCCACAGAAACACTAAACTCAGAAGCTATATCGGACATAGAAAAACCTTTCTTATAGTAAAGTTTCTTAATTTTAGTTAACTCGGAAGTGGGAATTTTAGCAACATTCGGCATTGGTTAATTATAAACAAAAAAAGAAATAAATCAAAGCTAATGATACCAATGTACCATTAGCTTTGATTAAAGTAATATTTGATTAGCTTTTAGCTAACTGCTGCTGGAATTTTGTCCAAAATATTCTCTTCTATCAAGCTTCCCTTTCGGCCTTTTTTGACATCAAATTTGAATTCTTTATCAACCACATCAACCAAAACCGAACCGCCACGAATCAGCCCCTTAGAGATTATTAAAGAGGCCACTGGCGAGAGAATCTTATTTTGAATCAGCCGGCGCATCGGCCTAGCTCCGTATTGAGGATCAAAACCTATGTCGGCTAAATGTTTGATTGCCGCTGGCGCAACTTCCAATTTAATTTCTTTCTGTTCCAAACGTTTGGCAACTTCTTTGACTTGAATTTCGGCAATTTTCTCTATTGCTTCTTTGCTCAAAATGTCAAAAACAATAACATCATCAAGACGATTCAAAAACTCTGGTTTGAAATGGTCTTTTAAACTTTCCAAAACCTTGTCTTTCATTTCTTGATAACTATCCGCGCCTTTCTTCTCACCACCAAAACCAATCTTTTGCATCCGGTCAATAAACTGGGCGCCAACATTTGAAGTCAAAACGATAATGGTATTCCTGAAATTGACCGTTCTACCTTTGGCGTCAGTCAAACGGCCGTTGTCCAAAATCTGAAGCATTATATTAAAAACTTCCGGATGCGCTTTCTCTATTTCATCAAAGAGAATAACCGAATACGGCCTATGCCTCACTCTTTCGGTAAAAGTGCCCCCCTCATCAAAGCCGACATATCCCGGCGGCGCGCCGATAATTTTGGAAACTGAATGCTTTTCCATATACTCCGACATATCCACCCGGATCAGCGCCTTGTCGCTATCAAACATAAATTCGGCAAGCGCCTTGGTCAATTCGGTCTTTCCGACTCCGGTCGGGCCCAAGAAGATGAAAGATCCAATCGGCCTTTCGGGATCGGCGATTCCGGCCCTGCTTCTCTTAACCGTGTCGGCGATTCTTCTCACCGCTTCGTCTTGACCAATAACGCGGTTCTTGAGCCAATCGTCCATCCTGCTCAACTTTTCAGCTTCGGCTTCCAACATTTTAGACATCGGGATACCGGTCCAACGAGAAACAACCTCAGCAATGTCTGATTCTGTTATCTCTTCTTTTAAGATTTTTCTGGAGCTCTGTAATTTTTTCAACTTCTTTGTCATCTGCTCCAACTCCTTCTCTAAAGAAGGAATTTTTCCATATCTTATCTCTGCTACTAAAGTCAGATCCGCTTGGCTCTCGGCCTTCTCTGCCTGATTCCTAAGCTGTTCAATCTCTTTCTTGATGGTCTTCATTTCGGCAACCGTTTCTTTTTCATTTTTCCATTTCAGCTCCAATTCGGAGGTCTTCTCTTTCAAATCGGCAATCTCCTTATCTATTTCTTTTATTCGGTTTTTTACTTTGCTGTTCTTAGTGTCCTTTGCCGATTTTAATTCTTTGGCTAAGGCCTGTTTTTCTATTTCAAGCTTCATTATTTTTGACTGCGCTTCTTCTAAAACCGGTGGCATATTTTCTAAAGATATCTTTAACTGTGAAGCCGCTTCATCTATAAGATCAACCGCTTTGTCTGGCAAAGACCGATCTGTTATATAACGACTGGAAAGGTTGACAGCGGCGACGATGGCGTCATCTGTTATCCTCACGCCATGATAAAGCTCGTATTTTTCCTTCAAACCGCGCAAAATAGTCACGGCGTCATCAAACGACGGCTCGCTTACATAAACCGGCTGAAAACGGCGGGTTAAAGCCGGGTCCTTTTCAATGTACTTCTGGTACTCTTTTAGGGTTGTTGCCCCAATGGCCCGCAATTCTCCTTGCGCTAATGGAGGTTTGAGCATATTGGAAGCGTCAATGGAACCTTCGGCAGCGCCAGCACCGACAATGGTGTGAATTTCATCTATAAAAAGAATAATCTTGCCCTCGGCGCTTTCAATTTCTTTGAGTATCTTTTTTAACCTTTCTTCAAATTCGCCACGATACTTAGTCCCGGCGACCAAAAGCCCGAGATCAAGAGACACCAACTCCTTGTCTTTAAGAGATTCCGGCACATCACCTCGAACGATCTTAATCGCTAATCCTTCGGCAATGGCAGTTTTACCAACCCCAGCTTCACCGATCAAAATCGGATTGTTTTTTTTGCGTCGCGACAAAATTTGGATAATCCTGGAAATTTCCAAATCGCGACCGATAACCGGGTCCAGCTTATTTTCCGAAGCAAGCTTAGTCAAACTTCTAGTATATTTTGGCAGAAATCTGTATTTTTTTGCTTGTCCGACGTCTGTCATTTTCCCATGACGCAATTCTTCAAGAATTTTAGCGACCCTTTCACGGTCAATCTTAAATCTGTTTAAAATTTCTTTGGCGCTAGACGGCACGTCGCAAGCAGCAATAAACAAATGCTCAGTTGAAACAAATTGGTCGTTTAAACTGGAAGCAATCTTTGGGCTTAATTCTATGGTCTGGGCTAATTCAGGAGTAATATAAATTTGATACGATGGCGCCATGGTTGTTGAGCCGTCTGGCGACTCAATAGCTTCAAGAATAGAATCCGTAAGGAGGATAGTGTCAATTTCCAAACGGTCTAAAATTGAAGAGACAACACTTTCTTCTTGCAAAATCAAAGCGGCCAATAAATGAAGCGGATTGACATGATTTTGCCCCCGCTCAATCGCCAACTCGTGGGCTTTTCGTATTGCTTCTTTTGCTTTTGTTGTAAATTGGTTAAATGGTGGCATATATTTAAAATTTAGGTTTTTAAGTATAAAGACCAAGATAACAAGACCGCTCTTCTCTTCTTCCACCCTTACCTTAAAACCACTTAAATTATAAACTAAAAAATAGATAAGGTCAACAATCGTCTTCAATATTACGCTACCCCCCTACAATACCCAGATTATTTTTCCTAAGATATTTTTTCCAATCCTAGAATATTTGAAGGAACAAAGATCTTCTCCACGCCGACATGTACCCCGACTAGCTCACCTTTCAGGTTCAAAACTGGCCCGCCATTGCTCCACAGTGGAATATCTGTCTCTACAGATGTGAATTTTGAATCTTTATTGTCTTCCGGTGATCTGACAAAACTTATAATCCGACCGATTGAAACCGCCGTCTTTTCCTCCCCTCTCATAGAAATAACTGTCTGGCCGAGTTGTAAGTTGTCTGAATTGCCCAAAACCGTTGGCTTCATCACCTGCTCTAATTCTTTTGCCGGCAAATCCAACCCGAAAAAGGAAAAGTTTTCAGAATTTCTCAAATAATTCAATCTGACCGTAGAGCCGTCTGGTAACAGAGCATCAAAAAAGGTGTTAGGATCTCCTCCTGCGACATTAAGATTACCGGTAACAACCGTGCCATCAGTATCAATCAAAAGACCCAGACCAGAAAAAGTTTTCCCGACAGAAGAATTATTAAAAATTCTGATGGTGCTTGATTCGTTTTTAGCGATGGCTCCGATCACCAAATCTTCTTCTTGGACAACAACGGTAACTTCCCGAGTAACAACGTCCCGAGTTTGTTGCGGGACAACGGTTTCCACAGTTCGTTCAACGACCCTATTTATGGTCTGGGTTACGGTCGGTGGGGCTTCAACCAAAAGAGAATAAGTCATAATGCTCGTCGCAACCGAGCTGACAAAACTGATCAGTAAAGCTAAAAGTATAATTTGATTTTTGTTAAGATCATCCATTTTTTTATTGAGAGTGACCAGAGCCCCCAACACTGGCGGCAAACTTTATTATACCAAAAAAAATAAAGTAAGTCCTGTCTTTATCCCCGACGCAGAACATTGGGGTTTACAATCCAACAACCAAGATATAAAATTGATTTCATATAAAATAAATTTATGACAGAAACTCTTTTGGCGATAAGCCCTGAGCTCTATACTTTGATAGCTGCTGGTTTTTATATCTTAGTCGTGGCAATGCTGTTTTTTTGGATTTGGAGATTAGAAAAAAGAATCAAAAGAATTCTGGGAAGCGGAACCGGCAAGGACATGGAAGCGGTCATTATGGAAAATCACCAAAAAACAAGAGAATTGGAAAATTTTCTAAAACAAGTTTTTGAAAAAAACAAAGAAATGGAAAAAAAGATAAGAAAAAGTATCCGATCAATAGAGACGGTTAGATTCAATCCGTTTAAGGGTATTGGGGTAGGAGGTAATCAAAGTTTCTCTTCCGCCTTCCTGAATGAAGACGGGGATGGTTTAGTATTGTCTGGCCTCTATTTGAGAGACAGAATTTCTGTGTATGCAAAGCCATTGCGAAATTCCAAGACAGAGTTTGAGCTGACAGACGAGGAAAAAGAAGCGATAGAAAAAGCTAAAAGTTCCATAAAAAATTGATCTACTTAGGTTAAGTTGTACCGAAGTTTTTAAAAAAACGGATGCCGGCGACAAACATCCAAGCGTGTTTTGAATTTGCCTAAAGCTGTAAAAAATGTAAACTCTATTGAATATGTTAAAGAAAACTCCACAAACGGAAGAAATAGTAGCGCGCCCACCTGTGGTTGTCGTCATGGGCCATATTGACCATGGCAAATCTACTTTGCTGGATTACATCAGAAAGACCAAAATTGCCGAAAACGAAAAAGGTGGTATCACCCAACATGTCGGCGCTTATGAAGTTGCTCTTACCGAAGGAAAAAAAATAACTTTTTTAGACACCCCGGGACACGAGGCCTTCCGAGCAATCAGATCACGCGGCGCTAAAGCTGCCGACATCGCAATACTTGTCGTTGCGGCTGATGACAGCGTAAAACCTCAAACCATTGAGGCCTTGAAATGCATAAGGGAAGAAAAAATTCCTTTTGTTGTTGCCATCAACAAGACAGACAAGCCCGGAGCAAACATAGAAAAAACAAAAAATGATTTGGCTGAAAACGGGGTTTTTTTGGAGGGTTTCGGTGGTGATGTGCCTTATGCAGAAATCTCGGCCAAAACCGGACAAGGAATAGATGAATTGTTGGACTTATTGTGGCTTGTCGCCGAACTTGAAGAATTAAAGGGAGATCTAAAATCACCCGCGGAGGGTTTCGTCCTGGAGAGCAATTTGAACGCTAAAAAAGGCATAACAGCGACTCTGATAATAAAAAACGGCGCAATGAAAAGCGGTGATTTTGTAGCAACAATTGGTGCACTTGCCCCAATCAGAATAATGGAGGACTTTTTAGGTGAGACCATATCAACAGCAACATTCTCAAGCCCCATCAGAATAATCGGCTGGTCTAAAATGCCCAAAGCCGGAGATATTTTTAAGGTTTTTAAAAATAAAAAAGAAGCCGAAGCATATTTGGCGCAAAACTCTGCCGAAGGGGGAACCAAGAAAAAAGGCGTGGCGACAACGGAAGATTCAGAGAAAATCTTAGTGCCGTTAATAATTAAAGCCGATACGATCGGTTGCGTGGAAGCTATTGAGCACGAGCTTGGAAAACTAGAGAGCGACGGAGTAAAATTCAAAATTCTAAATTCCGGAATTGGAACTGTTTCTGAAAAAGATGTTCAAAAAGCAGGATCCGGACAAAAAGCCGTGATCGTCGGTTTTAATGTGAAAATAGACAGCTCGGCGAGGAATCTGGCCGAACGAGACGGTATCATTATAGAAATTTTCGACATTATTTACAAAATGACGGAGTGGCTGAAAACAGATCTAGCACACCACTTGCCTAAAGTAGAAACAGAAGAATTAACAGGTAAAGCCAAAGTTTTAAAAATATTTGGAGAACAAAAGGGTCGGCAAATTATCGGTGGAAAAGTTTTAGAGGGCGAAATCCAATCGGACGGTCTTTTTAGAATTAGTCGCCGAGACAATTTGATAGGATCAGGCAAAATCAGAGAGCTTCAGCAAAAGAAAGAATCCGCTCGGAAAGTTGAAGTTGGAAATGAGTTTGGCGCGATGGTTGAATCAAGGCCAGAAGTGACAGAGGGAGATGTCTTGGAATTTTATAAAAACATCTTAAAAGCGATCCAAATATAGGCCGGGCGCTTCACTATGATCAACCACAGAACACAAAAAGTTGAAGAGAACTTAAAACGTTTGGCAGCTGATTTTTTAAGAAGAGAATCTGGATTACAATCACTGATAACAGTGGTTGATGTAAATTTCGACAGCGATAAAAAACGAGCCAGTATAATTATTTCAGTTTTGCCTCAAGAAAAAACAGCAACAGCGTTTAGATTTGTAAACAGACAAAAAATCCATTTTGTAAAATTCTTAAAAAAGACAGCGCGAATGAAAACAATCCCGACAATTTCTTTTGCTCTGGAAACACCTCAAATTGACTAATCTGTCTTCAGCCAATAGAATAAGTAAAAGACGGTGGCGTAGACAAGTGGTAAGTCAAGAGTCTGCAAAACTCTCATGCGGCGGTTCGATTCCGCCCGCCACCTTTATTTCAAAATACAGAGTACATTTTGAAAGTGCCCGGGTGGCGTAATTGGTAGCCGCAATCGACTTAAGATCGATCGCCGTAAGGCATGCGAGTTCGAGTCTCGCCCCGGGCATATGAACGAAGTGAGTATGTTTGGGGAGCAAGCAAATTTATTTGCTTGCGTCGGGACTCAAAGGCCGGAACATATTGCCGGAGGTAGGTAATGTGAGGCGGGGTCGCGAATCCGCCGTAGACGGAATTTGTGACCGAGTCCTTGCCTGCCAGCAGGCAGGTCGCCCCGGGCATAATCAAACCGACAACCAACAACTGACAACCTGTACAACTAAAATTTTTGAATTTTCTATTTTGTTTGGTATATTTTGTCGTTGATTGTTGTTAGTATATTAGTATAGGTTGTATAGGTTTTTGTCTCCACACATAGCTGTTTTGGTAGACATAAACTTAAAAAACCGCCCATAGCTCAGTTTGGTAGAGCACTCGCCTCTTAAGCGATTGGTCGTAGGTTCGAATCCTACTGGGCGGACATGAACGAAGAGAGTGAACGCCCAGTAGGATTCGAACACGAAGGGGTGTCAGGGGAAACTGTAGTTTCCCCTGTGAAGGAAAGGTAGAAAACCGAGAGGTTTTCTAAGAGCAAAGCGATGTGAGATTCCTACTGGGCGGACAAGATGGGAAAAAATGTCGCGCGGGTGGTGAAATTGGTAGACACGCTTGCCTTAGGAGCAAGTGCCGTAAGGTATGGAGGTTCGAGTCCTCTCCCGCGCACCAGTAAGGAAATTGCAAGTTTTGAAGGTTCGCCTCGCTTCGCTCGGCGACTAATTTGTATTGGATTTTCGGGGCAAAAACGAATTGGCGATTTTCTAAAACATGGTTCGAGCCGATTGTTTTCAGAAATGTTGTCATTTCCTCTTTGTTTTCACTCTCAACCAATTTAATGGCTTGATTTAAGGACAAAACGAACTCACGAGCCGGTTCGAGCCAAGACAGCCCTTTTTGTTCAAAATCTCTATGGCCCGGACCCCAAATTTTTGACACCGATTCTGTATAATTAGCAGTTAATTAA
>DYGD01000018.1 GCA_020724885.1 Candidatus Paceibacter sp.
TTTGTGACCCTACGGGGATTCGAACCCCGATTACCGCCTTGAGAAGGCGACGTCCTAACCATTAGACGATAGGGCCGGCGTGAGTCATTTTTCCACAAAAATAAACGAAACTCAACCTTAGCTTAAGAAAACATCCCGTCCACAATTTCTTTGACTTTTTTGCCGTCGGCGCCACCTTTTAGTTCTTTCATCACCGCGCCGATTAAGATGCCGACTTTGCCTTTTTCAGTAATTCCCAGTTCTTCTTTTTTAGCTAAAACGATTTTTTCTATCTGCTCCGCGCCGATTTCTGACGGCAGAAAGGTCTTTATGATTTCCAACTCTTTTTCTTCCACTTCCGCCAAGTCATTTCTGCTCCCGTTTCTAAACTGCTCTATTGATTCTTTTCTCTGTTTTGCCAATCGTTTCAAAACCAGAATAATTTCGTCATCACCCAATTCTTCTTGCGGTTTTCTGCCTTTGGCGACCAATTCGTTGGTAAAAGCCGCCAAGAGCCCGCGCAAAGTATTAAGCCGGATTGAATTTCGGGCTTTCATCGCTTCTTTGATTTCTTCTTTGATTTTTTGGTAAAGCATAAATTTAGCTTTTAGATATTAGCTTTTAGCTTTTAGCTGATTTATAATAACCACATGGAAACTTTGCTAATAATTGTTGTCGTTCTTTTGGTGCTGGTAAATGGGCTTTTAATCTGGTTTTTTTTGAAGCGCAGACAAAAGCCGGAAGAAGGCGGGCTGAATCTAATTTTACAGCAAATGAATGAACTTGCCAAAGTTGTGGATTCTAAGATGGGAGATACTTCAAAGATGGTTCACGAAGCAGTCAAAAATCAATTTTCCGAATCAGCAAAAATTATAAGAGAAGTGACTGAAGGGCTGACTAAGTTAGACGAGACCAATAAACAGGTGGTTTCTTTTGCCGATCAACTGCAAAACCTCCAGGATATTCTGCAGAATCCAAAACAGCGCGGGGTACTCGGCGAATACTATCTTGAAACGGTTTTACAAAATGTTATGCCACCGGGTTCCTACCGGATGCAGTATTCTTTCCCGAACGGAGAGATTGTGGACGCGGTGATTTTTCTCAAAGAAAAAATTTTGCCGATTGACTCCAAATTTTCTTTGGAAAATTATAACCGGATTCTTGATGCCAGAGAGCCGGCCGAGAGGGAGCGCTTGGAAAAACTTTTTAAACAGGACTTGAAACTCCGAATTGACGAGACCTCAAAATATGTTAGGCCAAGCGACGGCACAATGGATTTTGCTTTTATGTTTATTCCTTCCGAAGGTATTTATTATGATCTCTTGATAAACCAAGTCGGCGCGGTCAAGACCTCCACTCGCGATTTGATTGAGTATGCTTTCAGCAAAAAAGTCATAATCGTTTCGCCAACTTCTTTTCTGGCGTATTTACAGACGGTTTTGCAGGGATTGAAATCCCTGCAAATTGAAGAAAAAGCGCAAGACATCGTCAAGCGGGTAGGGGAACTCGGCAAACACATTAAAACCTACGAAGATTATCACTTAAAACTCGGCAATGCCTTGCGGACTACAGTTAATCACTTTAATTTCGGCTCGCGCGAGCTTGGCAAAATTGACAAAGACGTTTTACGGATAACCGGCTCGGCTCCAGGGCTTTCCGCCGAGCTTATTGATAAACCCGCGTCTCTTGATGATTAAAATTTGCAATTCTGGGCCCTTTGTGTAAAATAATCAGAATTATGGCTGTGGAGAAAACAACAGAAAAGACGACCAAAAAAGAGGAATTTGCCGTTATTTTAACCGGCGGGAAGCAATACCAAGTCAGAGTTGGTGATGTTTTGAAAATTGAGAAAATCAAAGGGGATTTCAAGAAAGGTGACAAAATAACTTTTGATAAGGTTTTATTGGTTGATGATGGCAAGGACACAACCATCGGCACTCCTCACATATCCGGCGCTAAAGTTGAAGCGGTTTTTGAAGAAGCCGGAAAAAACAAAAAAGTTGAAGTTGTAAAATACAAGGCCAAAAGCCGTTATCTCAAAAGAAGGGGACACCGCCAACCATATTTTAAAGTTAAAATTTCAGCGATCAGGTAATTAGCGATTAGTTTTTAGTTTCTAAAATAAAATGTGCGACACCAGGCGTCGCACATTTTATTTTTATACCACTATTCTCAAGTTTTAATGTCAACTTATGGAGACAACTTGGCGATCGTCAAGTTGTCTCAATTTCTAATTGCTAAATGATAATCGCTACTCCCTAATTCAACCGAATTTCCCCCAAACTCTCCTTTATCATCCCCTTAATCTCCATTGTGGAAAGAATAATTTGCGCTTGGCTGGGCGAGAAGCCGCTT
This sequence comes from Candidatus Paceibacter sp., assembly GCA_020724885.1. Taxonomy (GTDB): domain Bacteria; phylum Patescibacteriota; class Minisyncoccia; order Phycocordibacterales; family BOKC01; genus BOKC01. Next base: position 2,335 of record DYGD01000018.1, read on the forward strand.
TGGCGTATTAGCTCATCTTTCGGTAGGGGCTCGCGCAGGATTTCCACGAAAATTTTTTCTTCCTCGGTGCAATCGTTGAATTTTTCTTCTTGACTGATTTCTTTTAATCCTAAAATATCTTTCAAGTCCGCTGAAGATTGCACCACGTAAGCGCCGAGCTTAATCAACATATTGGTGCCGGATGAGCTTTTGGAAAAAATTGAACCGGGCACGGCTAAAACATCGCGGTTGTAATCGGCCGCTAAGCGCGCGGTAATCAAAGTTCCGGATTTTTCTTCGGCCTCAATCAATAAAACCGCGCTTGAAAGCCCGGCCATAATGCGGTTTCTTTGGGGGAATGAATAAGGGGTGGCTTCAAAATCCGGTTCAAATTCTGATAAAAGACAACCACCCATTTCAACTATTTTTTCCGCCAGTTGGCGATGCGAGCTTGGATATAAAACTTTAGAAGAAAGTCCTGAACCGGGCACGGCCACTGTCGGTAAGCCGATTTCTAGCGCTTTGCGGTGGGCGATAGAGTCAATACCGAGCGCCAATCCCGAAACAATCACAACTTTTTGCCCTCGCAAGCCGTCTAAAATCGCCTCACAGACCTCGCGACCGTAGGGGGTGAATTTTCGTGAGCCGACCACACAAAGCCAAATACAATCTTCACTCGGCAAACTGCCTTTGACGTAGAGTTTTTTCGGTGGATCAGGAATTTCTTTCAAACGCGCTGGCCATTCATTTTCCTTCAGAATTTTTATTTCCGCATTGTTCATTTCTTAATTTTAACATTTCTGATAATATTACCTATACAACCTATACAACCAACAACCTATACAACTAATTTCTGATAAAATTTTATCTGCTTTTTGTTGTAGAGGTTGTATAGGTAGTAAAGGTTGTTGGTTATGTTGGACATCAAATTCATCCGCGACAATAAAGATATTATAAAAGAAAGCGCCCAAAAAAAGCGCCTGTCGGTTGATATTGACCGCCTAATTGAGATTGACGAAAAGCGCCGAGAACTTATAGCCAAGACCGAAGATTTGCGCAACAAACAAAATCAGGCAAACGAAGCTATTGCCGGCGCGATGCAAGATGCAGAAAGGCGTCAAAATTTAATTACAGAAATGCAGACACTCAAAAAAGATTTGCAAGCTGGAGAGGTTGAGTTAAAAGAGGTAATGCAGGAATGGCAGTCGCTTATGCTTGCCGTACCCAACATCCCAGATGTCTCTGTTCCCGAAGGCGAGAATGAAGATGGCAATCAAGAAGTCAAAAGGTGGGGAGATATTCCAAAATTTGGCCCGCCTACCGGCGGGGCAGGTTTTGAGCCGAAAGATCACATTGAACTTTTGACTGGAAACAATATGCTTGATTTGGAGCGAGGTACAAAGGTTCACGGTTTCCGTGGCTATTTTTTGAAAGGTGGAGGAGCCGAGTTGTCTTGGGCAATTTGGAATTACGCTAGAAAATTTTTTGCCGGAGAGGGGATAGAGGAAATCATCGCGCCGACTATCGTCAAAAAAGAATATTTCTATGGCACCGGACATTTGCCGAGCGAAGCCGAGGACTTATTTGAAACCCAAGACAAAGATTATCTTTCCGGTACTGCCGAGGTGCCAATGATGGCTTATTATTCAGGTGAGATTTTAAAAAAGTCGGACTTGCCGAAGAAGTTCCTGGCTTTTTCTCCCTGCTATCGTCGGGAAGCTGGCAGTCATGGCAAAGACACTAAGGGAATTTTTCGCGTTCATGAATTCTACAAACTTGAGCAATTGATTTTGTGCGAAGCCAGCCATGGCGAGTCGGACCGCTTGCACGAAGAGATAACCAGAAAAACTGAAGTTTTTTTTGAGTCCCTCGGCTTGCCCTATCGCCGACTTGTTGTCTGCACCGGCGACTTGTCGGCTTCTAAAGTAAAGCAATACGAAATTGAACTCTGGATTCCTTCGCAAGGAAAATATCGGGAAATCGGCAGTGCTTCTTATTATCACGATTTTCAGGCCAGACGTTTCAATATCCGCTATGACGATGGCGGGGTAAAACGTTATGTTCATTCGCTGAACAACACGGCTGTTCCCACGCCACGGGCGTTGATTGCGTTGGTGGAGAATTTTCAACAAGCGGACGGGAAGATAAAAATACCGGAAGTGTTGAGGCCGTATCTTGGGGATAGGGAATATCTAGGAGGATAAAGATGGTTCAAAAAAGAACATCTCTGAAGAATTCAAAATTGGCTCGGCGCAGGAAAAAGAGAGCCATTGGCCGCTTGATTCTCTATTCCTCATTTTTTGTCTCAATTTTACTCGGGCTTTCATTTCTGTCTTCGGCTGATTTCTTGTCTATTAAAGTCGTAGAAGTTGTCAACAAAAATCAAAGCTCTTCGCTTGATGAGATTGCTAATCTGGTCGAACAAAAATTGCAAGGAAAAATTCTAAAGATTTTTTCTCGGACTAATGTTTTTCTCTACCCAAAGGGCGAAATAACAGCAGAAATTTTGAATCACTATCCCAAGGTGGCGATGGCGGAGGTTTCGCTTAGAGATTTTTCTATCTTGGAAATTAAGGTTGAAGAGCGCGAACCATTCGGTTTTTGGTGCCGAGATATAATAGAGGTGATAGAGGAGGCAAGCGCGCCGGAAGAACTCGGAGAATCAGTGGCGGGAGGGGCGGAAAGGCGGGTCTCGGAAGAGTGCTTTTATTTTGATCAATCCGGGTTTATTTTTGCCCCGTCTGTGGAGCAGGCGGAAAACCCGAACGGTTCTTTTGTGAGATATTATAGTCAGATTTCGGGCAATCCGATCGGTCTCAAAATTATAACTGACGAAAACCAGTTCAACCACCTGCAGAAATTTCTGTCCTTGATGAATCTATACGGGGCTGAAACAAAAGAGGTTTTTTTGAAACTTCCGGAAATTGAGGTAAAAGCCAGTGATGGCGTCAAAATTATCTGGGATATTCGCCATGTCCCGGAAAAAATCTTTGAAAATTTTATTACCATTGCGGAAGATCCGGAATTTAGAAACGGAATCGGGCTCTCGTCTTTTGAATATATAGATTTAAGATTTGGCAACAAAATTCTATATAAATTAAAATAATCGTTTTACTTTCTGCTTTTTAATTGCTATTTTTGCCTGTTATGAACAACTTTTGGGACAATTTGCCAAAACCGTTTTTTGTTTTGGCGCCAATGGCGGATGTTACGGATGTTGCGTTTAGGAGAATTATCGCCAAATATTCAAAGCCGGCAGGACCGGATGTCTTCTGGACGGAATTTGTATCGGCGGATGGCTTGATTTTGGCGGGCGAAAAAGGCAGAAATAAAATCCTGAAGGACTTGGAATTTTCAGAGACCGAGAGACCGATTGTCGCCCAATTTTTCACTGGTCGTCCAGAGATGATGGAGAAGGGCGCAAGAATAGCTCTTGAGATGGGTTTTGATGGAGTTGATATAAATATGGGCTGTCCGGATCGCGGAGTAGAGAAACAGGGCGCCGGCGCCGCTTTATCTAAAAACCCTGATTTGGCGCGACAAATAATACGATCGGCAAAAAAGGGGGTTGGCGGAAAGATTCCGGTGTCGGTAAAAATTCGCCTAGGATACAACAAAGACGAGTTGGAAGATTGGCTGCCGGCGATTCTTGCCGAATCGCCGGCAGCCGTGACTATTCACGCCAGGACCAGAAAAGAAATGTCAAAAGTTCCGGCCAAGTGGGACAGAATTGAGAAAGCTGTCCAAATCCGGAATGAGTTGAAAAGTGAATCCAGGATAATTGGCAACGGTGATGTTGTGGATTTGTCCGACGCCAAAAAGAAGGCGTTACAAACCGGCGCCGACGGCATTATGCTCGGCCGGGCGATTTTCGGCAACCCGTGGCTTTTTAGCGAACATTGTCCCGACCCAAAAGAGCGTCTATTGGCCCTCTCCGAACACATAAAGCTTTTTGATGAACTACTTTCTGATTTCAAAAACTTTTTTATAATGAAAAAACATTTCAAGGCCTATATTAGCGGTTGGCTTGCCTGCCGTGACGCCAATGGCGTAGGCAGAGATGGGGCCAAAGAGTTGAGAGACAAAATGATGGAGGCCAGAGACGCCCGCGAAGCCCTGGCTATTTTAGAAAACTTTCTCAAAAAGTAAGCTCAAAAAACATTGACAGATTTTTTGGTTTTGTTATAATTAAGAAAGATTGCGCGGAACAAGTGTGAAATTGGTCACTAGTCACAAGCAATGAAGGAGGTGTTTATGTTTACACCCGGTCTACGTCTTGTGGGTGGGTATCAGGACTTCTTGCCGCCGGATGAAATCCTTGCCGAACCCAAAAGTTTGGTAGGAACAAGCGGCCGGAAGAACAGATCCAGGCCAAAGACATTGCATCATGTGAATCGCCGAAAGCGAAGATACAGCGGTCGAGCGCGTATCTCCAGTCGACGACGGAGAAGTTAAAGGTCCGGCGGATGCCGGCGCCAAACCTCGCCTTTAGGCGAACGACGGAGTCGTTGTCTGTATGGAGACGGCCAATGATCAAGTTCTGGCTCATCGTCGCCTGCTTCCTCGCCTTGTGCTGAACGCACGCCCCCGGCTTTTTGTCGGGGGGTTCTTTTTTTGGCTATAAATAAGGTTTTTTTGATTTTTTAATATATGAAAATAGTTTTTGTTACACAACGGGGTTGACCCCCACGCCTATTTTGCATAACATTTCGTTGCTAATTTCAAATTTCTATAAATAT
>DYGD01000005.1 GCA_020724885.1 Candidatus Paceibacter sp.
AAAATGCTAAAATGCAGATACAGAATTAGTGTCTAAAGAAAGGGGTCCACTCCATTATCTGGTGGTCTTCATCCTCTGTACTCTTACGAGCGTAGAGAAAATATTTTGGTTTAAGCTCTTTCATGCAATTGGGGGGAACTTTGGGATTTCACCGCTTCCGCCAAGGGCGGAAGCGAAATTGACAGCGCGATTTTGGCTTCCGCAAAATCGCTCCGCTTATTTAATTCCGAACAAGTTTCGTATGGTGGTGTTATTCTAACATTCGCGCGAACTTTCTTTGAACGAAATTTCTGATGCGCCCCGCCACAATTTTTCTGGGGATATGGAGGCGGGGTGATGGACTCGCCCGCGCGGAGGAGGGGTCTGGGGAGGAATCCGCGCGGGCTTCGGCTTTCTTTTTTGAAAAAATCGGCGGCTACAAAAGAAGAAAATACCATAGTGTATTTTAGTATAACATTGTCTGTAAATATAACAAAGTGCTAAAATGTGAATATCTCAAATATGGACAAAATTTCCGAACAATTAGGCAAAAACATGAAGCGCATTAGAGCTAAAAAGAAAATGTCGCAAGGAGACATTGCTCGCGCTTTAGAGGTTGATAGAGGCTATATCAGCAATATCGAGAATGGGAAGAAAAACCCGACCCTTGCGACAGTTGCTAAAATAGCTAATGCGCTTGGGGTTTCTCCCGACGAGCTTTTGAAATAATTATGGAAGCAATACTTTACATCATCGGTATTTACGGAGGAATAGCCCTAATCGGGTGGATATTTTCCACAATCTCTAATGCTTTCAAAAAGCACAGAGAGAAAATTAGAGATCAGGTCGCTACAGAAGTTTTGAATGGGTTAGATATCGATAATGTTATTGCAAACTACAAGCAAAAACTGGCGTATATAAAGTATTCAAAAACTGACCCGATACACGGACAGATTGAAAGAATGAAAGAGCAAATCTATGGAAGCACTGCAGTTTTGATGAATGAATGCCCGAAATGTAAAGAAGGACATCTTATTCTCCGAAAAGGTAAATTCGGTAAATTTATGGGCTGTACAAAATATCCGAAATGCGATTATACGAGCAAACTTGAGACGGCGAGAGCTGAATATAAAAAATCAATCAACGAAGAAGTTATTGACGCTATGCGACAAGCATATTCATAAATATGAGCTACTACGATAGAACAAAACAAGAACTGATAAATTTACTCTCTGATTTTAAGGGTGCTTCAAAAACATTTGACGAATCTTTTAAGCGGTTAGAGGAACAGGAAAAATCAGTAAATCAATTAGCAAAAGAGAGACAAATTGGTTTTCCGTGGCTTGCAAAAGCATACGAAGAATTTTTTAAACTACAAGACAGAAGTATTGTTGATTTTTTGCAATATAAAAAACACTCTGCTGTTTCAGCTTCTGCAATCGTCAAAGAACAATCTAGGTTAAGACGAGAGGCGCAGAAAGAGAAGAAAATTGCACAATATCTCGTTGAGTATTACGAAAATGTTGCACCCTTCCTTCTTGATTTGAAAGAAGAAGTAGATATTGCGACAGAGCAAGAACGAGAATTACTTAAAGAATACTCCGAGGAAGAGCTAGAGGACGCAACAACACAATTTCTTTCAAAAGAGGAGTATAGAAAATTGCCTAGTGTTCAAAGAAACCAAATGGCTCTTGATAGATTTTGGAAACGTCCAAAATCAAAATGGCTCATCGGTCGTCTTTATGAAAGATATGTTGGCTACCTCTACGAGCAAGAGGGCTATAGTGTTGATTATGTCGGGATTTTCAAAGGGTTTGAAGATTTAGGACGAGATTTAATATGCCAAAAAGGAAAAGATTTTATTGTCATTCAGTGCAAAAACTGGTCGCAATTTAGAACAATTTACGAAAAACATATCTTCCAATTTTTTGGCACAGTTTTTCAATATAAAGATGAAAACCCCGACAAAAAAGTTCAGGCAATTTTCTATACTTCAACTCAATTATCTGATTTGGCGCGAAGATTTGCAACGGAGTTAAAGATTGATCTAAAGGAAAATTTCAAAATGAACAAGGAATACCCAGCAATCAAGTGTAATATATCGATGGTAGATGGTACAAAAATTTATCACCTGCCGTTTGACCAACAATACGACAAGACCAAGATTGAAAAATCGCGAGGAGAATTTTATTGTGCTACCGTAAAGGAAGCTGAAGACGCAGGATTTAGAAGAGCGTTTCGATATAGACCAAATAAAGAAAAGTAATTATGAATATATTAATTTTTGGCGACAGCATAACTTGGGGCGCATACGATCCAGAGCAAGGCGGCTGGGCCACTCGCTTGAGAAATTATTTTGAAGAACAAGATGAAGATGTCGATGTTTACAATCTCGGTATTTCTGGCGACACCACAGCCGACTTGCTCGAACGAATTGAAGTAGAAGCGAAATCGCGCGAGCCAAATTTGATAGTTTTCGCCATTGGAATCAATGACGCACAATTTATTCACTCTACAAACGGCTTGCGCGTTTCGCTTGATGAATTCCAGCAAAATCTCGCAAAACTTCTTTCTACCGCCAAGAAATTTACCGACAAGGCTGCTTTCGTTGGTCTAACGCGAGTAGATGAGTCAAAAACTACTCCCATTCCGTGGAATACCGATAAGTCGTATACCAACGAAAACATCGAACGACTTGATAACGCGATTGAGAAGTTTTGCGAGGACAACAAGCTGAAATTCATCCCAATGAAAAGTGTCGTCGGGAACGACGACCTTATTGATGGACTTCATCCGAACACAGCAGGTCATATCAAAATGTTTGAACGGATGAAGTCCGAAATTAATTAGCCGCCGATTTTTTCAAAAAAGAAAGCCGAAGCCCGCGCGGATTCCTCCCCAGACCCCTCCTCCGCGCGGGCGAGTCCATCACCCCGCCTCCATATCCCCAGAAAAATTGTGGCGGGGCGCATCAGAAATTTCGTTCAAAGAAAGTTCGCGCGAATGTTAGAATAACACCACCAAATTTGATTTGCCGAAGAAGTTGCCTTGGGGCTTCGCCACTCGGCATTGGTTTCAACGAATACTATCTTAAAAACTTCATACGTTATCAACAAGATAACCAAATTGAAATACCGAATATGTTCTAGTCCCCGAAGGGAACTAAATAGAAACCACCAGCGACTAGTAGGTGGTTTCTATTTAGAATATTGCTAAACAAGCACTTTTTTGGTCCGCTATATATTTCTTATTAACCATTTCTCTTTCTGACCGTATTTCTATTTGTTGTTGTTTCCCGATAGGTTATATTTCTTGTTTATTTGAACTGAGTAATAGAATCCACCTAAAATTATGAAAACCAATAAAACCACTGTAGGTAAGTAGTTTCTATCCCTTTGATTTTCCATAAATTCATATGAATCTAAAAATCAAATTAATTACTCTTGATCTATTAAGAAACGATTTGCAAATTCAACGGTCTCCACTTGTGTTTTTTTAGATTCAAAATCTTGAGCGTAATTAGTGCCAAAAATTTTATCAAACTTATATAGCAATCCAGCAGCCTCGATATGAATACCTGCCTCGTATAGTTGATACTTATATTGCTTTATATATTCAACTGTATCTTGTCTAGTCTTACTATCTGATTCCTTTCTGTATTCATTCTTAAATCGCTCAAACTCAACATTGTAGTCATTATTTAGCTTATTGAATTTAGCTAGATAGATTTCTTCAATACCGGATGGACGCGTGGCCCAATTTTTTATGCTTGTTAGATAACCAAGGTCTCCATTTGTAGCAACCAATAAATTATCTATGAATTGAAAATAGTGCCTCTCGGTGTAAAATGACGAATTCTTTTTTAACCTACTTATTTCATTAGTAATAACAGATCGAAACGAAGTATACTTCTTCATCAAATCATCAAATAACTCATCTCTAGTTAGTGTCTCTGTGGTTTGCGGAACTGGAATAGGAGAAGTTGTGGGCTTCGGTGTAGATACATTCTCCGTCTTTGTTTGGACATTTATTGTTTGGCTAGTAGGTATTTGAGTTGTCTGATTTTTTTTCAATTCTTCAATTTCGGCTCGCAACTTTTCAACTACAGATATTTCATTAGTTGTGCTTGCTATATTATCTGTAGAGGGAGCAACATAAACAACCTCTGTTTTAGGTGTGAAAATTCTGGAAAATATCTTCCAAGAAAAAGGATTCCACCAAGCGGCAGAAGTCGCTTGTGGAATTGTTATCGCTATCAACAAGGCCAAGATTGTTATTTTATTTTTCATAAGCGATTTTTTAAAACATAAATCCTACTGCGGGCGGGGCAGCTAAGCTACCCGATGCCAGTTTCCAGACAGGCCCGGTAAAAGTATCCCCATGATGGTTTCCGTATCCTTTACCGGTTTTTAGCCATACCTCATTTTTATTCTAAAGAACAGAGTTTAGGCTTCAACACCCACATAATACCACGCTTAGTAGATTTTAGCATATTTTCCTAACGGGTTACCCTGAAGAAAGTTAGTTTCCATGGTTCAAAACAGAGTTAGAAAAAAATGGTTTCCAAGTTCAAGTTGGGGAAGCGATGGGGTGAAAGAATTGCCGTTAGTTTTATGGACTTTATCTTTTATTTAAAGCCAGAGTCAAAATATGATCCAGAAATTCTGGCAAACTAGAGCCGCTGGCTTTTACGGATTTTGGCAAAAGTGATTCGGCGGTCATCCCCGGCAAAGTATTGGTTTCCAAAACATAAATATCCCCGTTTTCCCCTATGATCATATCTGTTCGGGAGTAATGTCTTAAACCGAGAGATTGGTGTGCTGAGATAGCATTTTTTTTTGCCAATCCGGACAAATCCTCCGGCAATTCAGCCGGGCAAATTTCTTCGGTTGAACCGTCATATTTTGCTTGGTAATCAAAAAATTTTCCCGTTGGCGGACGAATTTCAATCGGTGGCAAGGCAAAGGGAGAGGCGTGGCCGACCCTCTCTACCACCCCGCAGGTGATTTCCCTGCCCCGGACGAATTCTTCAACAAGGATGTTTGGAGAGTATTTGAAAGCCAGATCCAAAGCGTCGGTAAAATTTTCCATTGAATCCACGATGTTGACTCCAAGAGAAGACCCGGCTGATGCTGGTTTGACGACTAACGGTTTTACCAGAAGCGAAAAGATTTCAAAAATTTTAAGAAAATTGGCTTCTTGTTTATTGAGCATTTTGGCGCGGGCGATTTTGAGTCCGTATTTTTCGAAGATTCGACGAGAGGTGATTTTGTTCATCGCCAGAGCGGAACTCAAAGAATTTGATCCGGTGTAAGGGATTTTGAAGTGTTCTAAAATTTGTTGAACCTTGCCATCCTCTCCGTATTCTCCGTGCATAGCATTAAAAACAACATCAAGATGTCTGACAGCTTTTTCCGGCAGGCATGTCAGCCCGTGAAGATGCCAGACGCCCTTTTTATCTATGAAAATGTCTACGGGCTGATATTTTTCTTTAGACAGATTTTCCAAGACCGTTGCCCCGCTTTGGAGCGAGATCTCGTATTCACCTGACGGCCCGCCCCGCAAGACCCCGACTCTGATTTTATTGAGCTCGGACATTAATTTGAATTATATCAATAATTATATCAATGTTCTAATACCGCAAACAGTTGAAATAATTATTCAATATGGACAGCGTGACGATCGTCATGCTGTCCATATTGAATGAAGTAAGAAAATGAAAGAAAATTGCCGCACCCAAGCAATGCGCAGGGGTACGGCAACGGGGGTATCAAAGTTGGGCGGGGTCAGGCGCGCCCCGATGGAATCGCCTCACGGAGAAGGCGACACCCCACACGACCCCGCCCAAGGAGGGTCATCTGCAAGAGCTATACTAGAAATAGTTTATACCAACAAAATAAGATTGCAAGACCTAATCCACCCCGTCACCCCTTAGAATTCTATGATACTTTAAGGCAAACCGATGGGCTTCGTGGTTGGCGAGGAGGAGTTCGCGCTGGTGTTTTTCTATTAAATCCTGCTGTCCTAAAATTTGGCGGGGTTTGTGTCTTTCATCTTTGACCACCGATGCGACTGGGATTTTAAAGCCAAATTCTTTGACGGCTGTTTCTGCGGCTCTTTTTTGAATAATTCCGCCATCTACAGAAATTAAGTCAGGCAAAGGCCATTCTTGATGTTTAAGCCGTCTTTTTATAATCTCTTTCAAAGTGGCGGGGTCGTTAATTCCCGGCCTGATTCTAATCTTAAACTTTCGATAGTCGCTCTTCTTTAATTCTCCATTTTCTATTACTACCATCGCTCCTACCACAAATTTCCCCGTTATGTGAGCCACATCAAAACTCTCTATTCTAAATTTTTTGTTGTTGGTTGTTGGTTGTATAGGTAGTTGGTTTTTTATGAGAGCAATATCTTGAATATGCTTTAAAGAAAAAATTTTATTTCTAAGCACGCTCGCTTTTTCAAAATTATGATTCTTTGCCTCGGCTTTCATTTCCATTTCAAGCTCTTTTACAAGATATTTCTTTTTACCTTCAAAAAAGAGCTTAATGTGGCGGACTGTTTTTTGATATTCTTTTTTTGCTTCCGGGGTTTCGGTTTTTGGCGCCAAGCCAAGCTCGTGATAAAATCGCTCGCTGTGAGCGGTCCTACTCTCCTCTCCAAGGAAAGGAAAAATTTTTCTAATAATTTTTAGTGCTTCTTTTAATTGACCAGAGTGAGGGAATGGGCCCGCAACATACGCCTGTGGCGTATGGGCGGGCAAGCTATATTTTAAATCTTTACCGCGGACGATGAGGATTCGGGGGAAATTTTCTTTAGTAATGACAACATAATTGAAGCTTTTATCGTCTTTTTCCTGGGTGTTGTATTTCGGTTGGTGTTTTTTTATTAAATTGGCCTCCAAAATCAATGCTTCCAAAACTGAGTCGGTTTTTTGGAATTTCACATCTTGCGCCTCCCCGATCATCTTTTCAATCAGAGGACCGCGAGTCACGAGAATATCTTTACCAAAATAACTCCTCACCCTACTTCTGATAGATGTGGCCTTGCCGATGTAAATCACCCTTCTTTTTTTATCAAGGAAAAAATAGACGCCGGGAAAGCTTGGAAGACGGCTTATTTTGATTTTGGAAAACATAAGATATAACTAAAAATTAAATAGTGAAGAGTAAAAATATTTAATATTTCTTATTTTCTATTTAATATCTTTCTCAAATACTCTCCGGTGTAGGAATTTTTTGCGCTGGCAATTTGTTCCGGTGTGCCTCGGGCAACGACTTCTCCGCCCATATCTCCCCCCTCTGGTCCCATATCAACGATATAATCGGCGCATTTTATAAAATCCATATTATGTTCAATAACCACTACGCTATTGCCTCTGTCAACCAATTTCTGGAGAATCTCAATTAGTTTTTTAACATCTTCATAATGAAGCCCGACAGTCGGTTCGTCCAAAAGATAAACTGTTTTGTGAAGATCGGGCCGAAACAGCTCGGAAGATATTTTTACCCTTTGAGCTTCGCCACCAGACAAAGTCGTTGCTGATTGACCCAACTCAAGATAACTTAGCCCCACTTCCTCCATTGTTTTGAGGCGATCATAAATTGCCGGTATATCTTTGAAAAATTCTAAGGCCTCCTCTATGGTCATTTTCAAAATTTCGTGGATATTTTTTTTCTTATATTTGACTTCTAATGTTTCTTTCATAAAACGTTTACCGTTGCAGACATCACAGGTGACATAGACCGTTGGCAAGAACTGCATTTCCACTTCAATCGTCCCATTTCCTTGGCAGGCCTCGCAACGGCCACCCCGAACGTTAAAAGAAAATCGGCTCGGTTTCCAACCGCGAATTCTGGCCTCACTTGTCTCGGCAAAAAGTTCTCGGATGAAAGTCCAGGCGCCAGTATATGTTGCTGGATTTGATCGGGGAGTCCGACCGATCGGCGATTGGTCTATCAATATTGCTCGATTTAAATATTCTGTGCCAGCGAACGATTTGCAATTAAATATTTCGGCGCTACGGTATCGGCGGTCAAATCTTGCTTGCAAATTACGATGCAGGATTTCATAAAGCAAAGACGACTTACCGGAGCCGGACAGGCCAGTAATTACTGAAAACTTCCCCAAAGGGATGTCAACGTCCAAATTTTTGATATTAAAGACCTTGCCACCGCGAATCATTATTCTTCCTTTGTCTCCGTCACGTCTTTTTTCTGGTAAAGGTATTGTTTTTTCGCCTCTTAGGTAATCCAAGGTCAGAGAACCGCTTTGGTTTTTCTGGGCGGTTAAAAGTTTTTCCAAATAATCAGACACGATTACTTCTCCGCCGTGCACTCCTGCTCCCGGTCCGATGTCAACAATATAATCAGATGAATAAATCGTATCTTCGTCATGCTCAACAATAATTATGGTGTTGCCCAGATCGCGAAGGTCGGTCAGTGTCTTTATCAAAAGGTTATTGTCGTGGGCGTGCAGGCCGATTGTCGGCTCGTCTAAAACATAAAGCGCGCCGACTAAGCCCGAGCCAAGCTGGGAAGCCAGGCGGATCCTCTGTGATTCGCCTCCGGAAAGAGTGCCGGCTTTTCTGTCCAAGGTCAGATATTCAATTCCGACATTCACCATAAATTTCAAACGGGAAGCAATTTCTTTTATGGCGGCCTCGCAAATTTCCCGCTCTTTTTTGCTTAATTTTATTTTTTGAAAAAATTCATCGGCCTCGGCAATGGAAAAGGCGCCAATTTCCACAATATTTTTGCCTGAAACCAGGACATTCAGAGCTTCTTTCCGGAGACGGGAGCCGTCGCAACTCGGACACGGCTCGGTGCCCCAATAATGTTTTGTGCCCAGTCCATTACATTCTGTGCAAGCGCCGTAAGGCGAATTGAAGGAAAATAAGCGTGGTTCTATTTCTGGATAAGAGTAGCCGTCAGTTGGACAAGAAAACTTTGTTGACCATACAAATTCTTCCCACCCCCCATTTTTTGACCCGAAGACGACCTTGACTAAGCCGTCTGCCTCTTCTAATGCTTTCTCCAGCCCTTCGCCAAGACGTTGTGGCCACTCTTTTTTTGCGTTGGTAAGTTTAGAAATCTCTATCTCATCAATCAATACATCAATATTGTGTTTTTTATTTTTAGATAGAATAATCTGTTCTCTTAAGCTCTTTGACTGGCCATCAACGAGAACCTTTGAGTAGCCCTTGCCTAGGAGATCATATAGGAGCTGGTAATATTCGCCCTTACGTCCCCTGATAATCGGAGCGAATATTTCCAATCTGCCCGTCGCGCCGGCCTTCCCTGCCTTTTCTTGGATTTTTTTCAGAACGATCTTCTTTATTTCTTCTCGGGACATCTTTTCAATCTCTTGGCCGCAAATAAGACAATGCGGCCGTCCGATTCGGGCGAAAAGAACGCGCAAATAATCATAGATTTCAGTCATTGTAGCAACCGTTGAGCGAGGATTGGCCGATCTGAATTTCTGGTCTATTGAAATTGCTGGCGACAGGCCGGTTATCTCGTCTATGTCGGGCTTTGGCATAATTCTCAAAAATTGTCTGGCGTAGGGAGAAAGTGATTCTATGTAGCGACGCTGTCCTTCGGCAAAAATAGTGTCAAAGGCCAAGGACGACTTGCCGGAGCCGGACAGGCCGGTGATTACGATAATTTTATTCCTCGGCATTTCTACCGATATATTTTTCAGGTTGTGAGTTCTGGCGCCTTTTATTGAAATTTTGTCGCTCATGTTTTTGCTTCTCCGGATTTTAAACAAAAAACAAAAACCCCGCCTCCGGGAGTTGTGGGGGTAGTATCAATAGAATACTAACACGAAAGTGCTTTTAAATGCCAACTTACGTGACCGGCGTCTTTTCCAAAAGCACGCTTTGTATTTCTTTTACAATGTCGTCTAAGACGACGGTTGCTTTAGTCAGAAAACGGTCAGCACCCATTGCTCGCGTTCTTTCTATTTCATTATTTTGGGTGAAATTTGAGAGGATGATGACCGGAATATTTTTTAATTTTTCATGAGTTTTTACCGCTTTCAGAACTTCAAAACCGCTGATACCGGGTAGAAGCAGGTCTAAAAGAATTATGTCTGGCTGATCTTGCTCTAAAACTTTAAGGGCTTCTTCTCCGGTTCTGGAAAACAAGAGCTGGCATTTTTGTTGGGATAATTTTCTGGCGATTAAATCACTCAAAAACTGGTCGTCTTCAACCCACATAACCTTTCTGCCTTCCAAAACACTTTTACCATCTTTAACACCCATTTTTAGAAGTTGAATTCTAATTTTGCCGACCAATTCATCGGCATTAAACTGCGACTTTACGATATAATCCCTTACTCCCAGATCCAGAGTTCTTCTGATCTCATCAACATCGCCGGACGGAGAAATTGTAATAACCGGAATAGAACGCAGGTCTTCTTTTTGATTCTTTTCTTCAAGAAGCTTAAAGGGGTTAAGGGTATTCAAATTTATATCAAGAACGACCAGATCTGGCTTGAATTTATTCATCTGTTCCAAAGCAATGCGGGCATTGTTTATGAAAAGGGTCTCAAAACCCTCCTTTCTTATTTTGTCATTTATGACGTTGCCCAGAAACAAATCCTCTTCAAGTATTATTAAAATTTTTCTTCCCATATTCTTTTATTTTACAACTTTTTTAGCAATTGGCACAACAGGGATTTCCAATATGAATTTGGTCCCCTTGCCCATATGACTTTCAAAACGGACACTGCCACCGTGCTGTTCTATCAAGCTTTTTACGATAAACAGGCCAAGGCCGGTTCCGCCCGGCTCCAATCTGACCGCATTGGATGCTCTGAAAAATTTTCTGAATAGATTTGCTTGCTCTTCTTTTGGAATTCCGATACCCTCATCTTCTACGCTGGCTAAGACAATGTTGGGGTCGTCTTTTTTACGGCCTAGGAAAATCTGAATTTTCCCGCCCTTTTTAGAATATTTAACCGCGTTTTCAACTAAATTTTGGAATACCGCTCTGATCTTTTGCGGGTCAACCTTTACTTTTGGTAAATCCTTTTCGGTTTGGATTTGAATCTTGATATTTTTGGTTTCCACCGAAGAATGAAAATCAGGCAAAATGTTGCCGAGTAGATCTGTTAAGCTGATTTCTACCGGAGAAAAACCACCGGCGCCGGCGTCAATCTGTTCGGAACCAAGCATATCATGGATTAGACCGATGATTCTCTCATTGCTTTCGTACGCTTTCATGATCAACGCTCTTTGGTCGCTATTCAATTCGCCTTCGTTGCCTCTAAGTAATGTGTCTAGTGTCCACTTTATGGCAGACAGCGGAGTTCTTAATTGGTGCGCCACCGTTGAAACAAATTCTCTTTTTTCTTGATCTAGACGCGCCACCTCTTCTGTTTCTTTTCTAAGTTCCAAATCTTGCCTTATCAATCGGCGGGCAAACTTGTTGTACTCTTCGTTCAAAAGTCGTAATTTTTCGGCTTGGAGTTCAGCTTGTCGGCGACCCTCAATAACCTGGTACTCTCTCTTTCTCAAGGCCGACGACAAATATCCCGAAAGCGACCCGACAATGAAATACACAGCCGAAATGACAATTGAACTAGAAAGCATCACCAAAAGATCTTCGTATTCAACGATTGCTTTTCCTGAATAGCCATAGATTTTTTGGGCGATACCAAAATAACCAAGGAAGACCATACCGTTTACCAGAACCGCTGAAACAAAAGCGACGAAAAGTGATCCTATGGGATTGAAAAGTATTATGGAAGATACAATCGGAATGAAGAAAAAGATTGGCGCGATACTTTCAACTCCGCCTGAAAAGTGGAAGATGAAAAGAAAGAATACCAATTCTGCCAAAATCTGACCGAGACCAAGGAAATTCACTTCTCTGGTTTTGTTTTGTAACTCAAGCTGGCTGGCGGTCAGCCAAAAAACCGCGTTGGTCAGTATAAAGATTGAAAACAGCAAGAGCATCACCGGCAAAGGAAAAGAAGCGGCGCCCAATGGGTCCAACTTGGAAAGAAGACCCATAACGAAAATCGCTGGGGCATAAAACCAGCGGGCCGAAATAAGCCATTTATTGGCTTCAAATTTATTACTGTGTATCAGTCGAAGCGCCATGATTGACTTTCATTATATCAGAGTGTCATTAAATTTTTGTAAAGATTTGTTGGGGATACCTTTGTTAATTATCAATTATCAATCAATTATTAAATTTTCTAATTTTCAATTTTTGATAATTGGAGTTTGAAAATTCATTGAAAATTGGTCATTGAAAATTGAAAATTTTTTGTCACTTTTTTCTACTTCTTTAATGCTAAAAGTTCGTCCCGGATTATCGCCGCGGTTTCAAAATCCAGCGCCTTAACCGCCTCGTTCATTTGCTTTTCTTTTTCTTTCAAGAGTTTCTTCAGGCCACCCTTGTGGATTTCTTTATCAAGCTCAAGGAGAGAGTTGGCTGTTTTTTGCTGGCGAGTCCTAATTTCTTCGGTTATGTCCTTGATATTTTTAACGATGGTTTTAGGTGTGATATTGTGTTTTTTATTATAATCTAACTGAATTTCGCGCCGTCGGTTGGTTTCCTCTATGGCCCGATTCATTGAGTCGGTCATGTTATCGGCATACAGAGTCACTCGACCTCGGACATTTCTAGCCGCTCGGCCAATAATTTGGATCAAAGATGTCTCGCTTCGCAGGAAACCCTCTTTGTCGGCGTCTAAAATTCCAATGAGTTCTACTTCTGGCAAGTCCAATCCTTCCCGTAAGAGATTAACTCCGACCAGGAAATCAAAAGTTCCTTTTCTAAAATTAGTTAAAATCTCTATCCGATCCAATGTCTTTATATCGCTGTGAATATACTCGGCTTTGATTCCTTTTTCTTTCAAAAAATCACTTAAATCCTCGGCCATTTTTTTAGTCAGAGCGGTGGCAATAACCCGACCGCCACCTTTGACGACCTTTTCCCCTTCGCTTATCAAATCTTGGATTTGTCCCGGATAACCTTCTTTCTGATTTATCGGCTTGATGAAAATTTCTGGGTCAATAAGGCCGGTCGGTCGGATTATTTGCTCAACGGTCTGCTTGCTATTTTGTCTTTCAAATTCAGCCGGAGTGGCCGAAGTAAATATAATTTGTCCGGTTTTTTCTTTGAATTCTTCAAAATTAAGGGGGCGATTGTCGCGCGCCGAAGGCAGACGAAATCCATGCTCTATCAAAACTTTTTTCCGAGCGGCATCCCCGGCGTACATTCCGGAGAGTTGAGGCACCGTCACGTGACTTTCATCAATTACGGTCAAAAAGCCGTCTAGTCCTCTTTTGTGGGAAAAATAATCAAGTAGAGTGAAGGGTGGTTCGCCTGGTTCTCGGCCGTCAAAATGACGGGAATAATTTTCAATTCCATTGCAATAGCCGACCTCTTTAATCAAAGCCAGATCGTAATTAGTCCGCCGTTTCAATCGCTCGGCTTCTAAAGGTCTGCCTTGTTTCTCCAGTTTAGCCAGCTGTTTTTTTAATTCCATCTTGATACTGGTAATAGCTCTTTTTTGCTCCGCTTCGGCGGTTATAAAATGTTTGGTCGGAAAAACCAAAACTGATTTCAGGTGTTTCTTTATTGTTCTTGAGATCGGGTCGATGGCCAACAATTCTTTGATTTTCTCTCCCGCAACTTCTATTCTATAAACTATTTTTTCGTTGGTCGGCATTATTTCAATTGCCCCGCCGACTGCTCGAAAACTTCCTGGGGTTAAATCACTATTAGTTCTTTTGAAATGAATTAAGACAAGCCGCTCCAAGAGATCTCTCCGGCCTAATTTTTGATCGACAGAAAGATCAAGGTAAGATTCTTGATAATTTTCCGGATTGCCGAGGCCGTAAATACAAGAAACCGAGGCGACAATAATCACATCGTCTCGGGTCAAGAGGGCTTGGGTGGAAGCGTGGCGTAAGCGGTCAATTTCTTCATTTATCATTGCTTCTTTTTCAATGTATGTGTCGGTAACCGGCATATAGGCCTCCGGCTGATAGAAGTCGTAATAGGAAACAAAATAGTGCACCGCATTGTCGGGAAAAAAATCGCGGTATTCCTGCGCCAATTGCGCCGCTAGGGTCTTATTGTGGGCAATGACCAAAGTCGGCTTTTGGAGCTTTTCAATGACATTGGCTATCGTGAAGGTCTTCCCTGTTCCGGTTGCACCTAAGAGGGTCTGATAGTTAAGACCATTCTTTAATCCCTCAGCCAGTTCTTTTATTGCTTCCGGCTGGTCGCCTGCCGGAGTAAACTTGCTTTGTAATTTAAATAACCTCTTGGACATAAGCAAATGCCTATATTACCACTTCTCGCCCCGTTAGAAATAGCGAGGGCTCACAGCGTTAAGTTTCTAATGGGGTCGCCCCCCGCTGGTTTGAATTTTGAAACTAGCTTTAATTAAGCCATAGAAAGGCATATATTGCCACCTCTTCGCTTTTTGAAAAGGTGAACCAAGCGGTATAAATCACTCTTCATCAATAAGCCCGAGTTTAACCAAGCGGGCGTGGATGCCGCCCGGCTTGCGGCCGTGTAAATGCGATAACTCTTTAATGCTTTTTCCTTCTTGAAAAACTTCCACCAAAGCCCGATCCTCTGCTTCTGTCCAACGGGCATAAGCGTTTTTATGCTTTTGTCGAATTTTCTCCAAAACACCTTTGTTAGTAGGATGCTTATCTGATGTATTTTTTTCTCCCACACCAAAATTTTTGGTGTGGGGATGTACTTGCGGTTTATCTTCCTTCCATTTGCCTCCGAGAGCAACGACAAAATTCCGATGCATTTTCTTTAACTCATCGGAAGAAATTGCGCCGAATGACTTTTTCGTTTCTGCTGAAATTGTCCGAAAGCAATCGTCTTGTTCAAAAATTTCCGGATGGACTTGGAGCGCTCTGTCGTTGAGACCTAAAAGATATAAGCCGCCGAGCCGCAAAACCCGCGAAAGCGCCACATACCCTTGGCCGTATTCAAAGATCTGCGAAAGATCCACCACTGCCGCTCCCATGCTCATCCCCTGACTTTTATGCACCGTAATTGCCCAAGCTAGTCGCAAAGGCACCTGACTAATTCGCGCTTTAATTCGGCCACCTTCTTCAATACTCCAATCCATCGGTTCTATCAAAATCTCCCGCCCTTCGCGGGTCTTAATAACGGGAAAATTAAGGCCATCGTCAAAATTAATAACCGTGCCGATTGTGCCGTTAACGAATCTTTCTTTCGGATTATTCTTGGTGCACATTACCACCGCTCCTTTTTTGAGGCGAAGCTCTTCCGGCGACAGACAACCTCTCTTTAGACCGGCCACCAAAGTCGGCGCGCCCTCATTCTCCATTGTAAAAGTCACCTCATTTCCTTGAATTGTTTCCAATTTTTCTAAATTAACCCGATCTACATCGGCATTATGCGAAAAGAGTTTGGTGATCTCTTGCGGAGCTGTGTCCGGATTGGTAAATCGGGAGTTTAAGAGATTTGTGTGTTTATTACCCACCTCTCGCCGACGAATAGCGGAAAGAATTTCCAAAAAATCCCCGTCGTCTTGGCGATGCTGTTCGTTAAGATAGCAAACTAGCGGTTTAGCTTGCCGCCAAGCCCGAGAGGCATACGCAAAGCGACCGGAACCGTTTTGGAAAAGGACTTTGTTTTCATTGTTTGCGCCATTCGGCGGGCTTTGAAAACCCGCTTCCCCACTCTTCTCCACCGGCGGTAATTGAAAGAAATCGCCGACCAAAACTACTTGTAGCCCGCCGAATGGCGCTTCAGACCGCCTAACCTCGCGGCAAACGGCATCCACCATATCCAAGGTCTCGGCGCGCAACATAGAAATTTCGTCAATAATCAAAACTCCCGCTTTCTTGACCCGACGAGCTATCCACTCGCTTTGCGAAATTTTGTCCAAGTCATATTCAGTCAGCTCCCGCTTAATGCCAATCCCCGACCAAGAGTGAATGGTGTAGCCGCCAATGTGAGTGGCGGCAATGCCGGTGGAAGCGGTAATTGCCGGTTCAATTTTTCGTGTTCGTAAATAGCGAACATACTCGTTTATGACATAGGTTTTGCCGGCGCCCGGCTCACCGGTCAAAAAGACATTGGCTCCGGTTTTCAAAACATCAAGAGCTTCTTTCTGGGTCATAGGCGAAATTTTACCATAGCCGGATTTCTTTTTTTACCGTTGTTGATATTCTAAAGTTTTCTCTGCCGGTGATAAACCCCCAAGAATCTTGTGCGGAAAATAATTCCAAGCGTCGCTAATAAGAGCAAGGGTCTTCTCAAGTTCAGTTATGTCGTGTTCGGTACTAAACATTAAGATCAGTTTGTTAAGGTCACTTTTATCTTCTTCATTGTAAATCAATTCTTTAATATCATCTAGATCAAAATCACTTTTGGTTTCTTTAAGTAAATTTTCAAGCCGGCTCTCAATTTCTTTTCTTTTTAAAAAGATGTTCATTGGTATCGGACGGTTCTGTTCTTGAATCTTTTGATATACGCGATTATCGGTCAACCGCGACCACAACAACTGCAAACTTTTATTTGTTGATGGTTTCATCTCGTTAATGTATTTGGTGTGTTCGTTTTCGTTATCATATTTATCTATAAGAAGTTCAATTTCTTTAACCAGATCGGTATATTGTTTTCGAGCGACAACCTGCTCTCTTTTTTGTTCTTCAGTTAGCTCTTTTCCTTCCGGATACACAAAAGGATCAACGCGGTCGGAAAGAGACACATAAAGCCAATCGGAAGTTTTACGGATCGCTTCGCGCACTTGACCATTAGGATTTTGCAGCACTTTTAAAGCGAAATTCTTGAGTTCATCAAAATGTCGGTCTGATAAAGTCAAATAAAATAAAGCCAACCCCGAGGCAAACGCCGCTTGGTTTTCTGGTTTTTTTATCGTGTCAAATTTGGCAAGATATTCCAAGGCAATCGGAGCGCATACCTTGAATATATCGGTTTCGGATTTCCACAACTTTTCTATTTTTATTTTTGCCTCTTTGAATTCCTGGCGGGTTCCGGTCATCAAATCATCAAATATCCTCCTTATTTCAATATCCATTTGTAATTTTTTCATTTTATCTTATATCAAAAACTTATTTTCCTTCGGGCGTAAAAACAAGAAAACACAAAGCGAGGAGGACTATCTTTTTCTGACATATTCAATCAAATAATCTCATATTTTAACGACTTTTTCAAAGAAAGTTTTGGTGTGAGAACACACCCTATATTTTTATACTGCTAGCTTTTATATTTTTTTAAAAATTCGTCTTTGAATTTTGGGAAATATCCTTCCAAAATGCTTTTTCTGATTTCTGACATCAAGTTATTGATAAAATAGAGATTGTGAATTGAGGCCAGGGTGGCGGCCAACATTTCGCGGGCTTTAAATAAGTGCGCCAAGTAGGCCATAGTATAGTTTTGGCAAGTGTAGCAACGACAGTCGTCTTCAATTCTAGAAAAATCTTTTTTGAATTTTGAGTTGGTGATATTGATTTTGCCATTTTTGGTAAAAAGCCCGCCGTTTCGTCCCATTCTGGTTGGAATAACACAATCAAAAAGATCGGCCCCGTTTTCCACGCCCAAAATTAAATCAACCGGCTCGCCAATACCCAAAAGGTGGCGAGGTTTTTCTTCCGGCAGGATAATATTGACCCACCGAAGGGCCTCGTCTATGTCTGCCTTCCCAAAGGAACCACCGATTCCGAAACCATCAAAATCCATCTTGCCGATAACTCTAGCCGAATCTTTTCTAAGATCTTCAAATCTACCACCCTGAACTATTCCAAAAAGCTGTTGTGTCGGATTTATCTCTTTTTCTTCTTCTATTTTTAAAATTTCTCGAGTAATTCGCCTAATCTTGCTTTCGCCTTTGTTTCTGTGATTGACAAGACATCTCTCGGCCCAACGATGAGTTCTTTCCATCGCTTCTTTTTGGTATTCATGCGGGGCAAAAGGCGAGGTGCATTCATCAAAAGAAAAGATAACATCTGCCCCAAGAGAGCGTTGGATTTCAATACTCCTTTCCGGCGTTAAGCGATGGGGCGCTCCGCTTGAGGGATCTCTAAAACTCACCCCGTCCTCGTCTATTATGGCAAGTCCTCCGCCCCCCTGTTGTCCGTCGTCTAAAATAATATTTTCGTCTGCGGGAACTTTGGCAATCTTTGAGATTTTTCTTTTTGTGCCCCCGCTTTTTTCAGAAGAGAATGCCGCTCCCAAAGAAAAGACCTGGAATCCGCCGGAGTCAGTAATGGTTGGCCCGGGCCAGTTCATAAAACGATTCAAACCGCCCGCCATTTTTACAACCCTTTCTCCCGGCTGTAAAAAAAGATGAAAAGTGTTAGCTAAAACAACCTGACTGCCGGTATCTCTGACCTGCTCCGGTGTTAAAGCTTTAACAGTCGCTTTAGTGCCGACAGTGGCAAAAGCCGGGGTTTTGATTTCTCCATGAGAAGTATGCAAAACTCCGGCTCGCCCCAGGGCGCCGTTTATTTTACTTTCTACTTTAAACATCAATTAAACTTTTCTAATCTTCAACCGCGAGAAGCTCCACTGTGAAGATTAAAGTTGAATTCGGAGGAATTGGTCCAAATCCGACCTCACCATATGCCATACTCGGCGGAATTACAAGTAACCTTAATCCGCCTTCTTGCATCCCCAAAACTCCCTCATCCCAACCTCGGATTACTTCGCCAGCGCCTAGAGTAAATTGAAATGGAGTGCCTCTTTCATAACTGCTGTCAAAGAGGGTTTCGTCTGTTAGATAACCGTCATAGTGGACAGAGACGGCTTTGCCTTGTTCGGCCATCCGTCCTTCTCCGACAATCAAATCTTCAAATAAAAGCCCTGAAGGGTCTTCTGCCCCACGCGTTTGGATCATATCTCTTGCCATCATTCTTTTTTCTGGACTATTCATCTTTGAAAATTGTTCGGAGACCGCTCTGGACACACCGTCGGGTGTTATCCTAGCAGAATTTCTAGTGCTTATAAAGAATATAAAACCTACAACCAAGATAGACAGGACGACTGCTATCCATTGGTTAGTGCTCATTTTTTTATTCATTTTTATAATTTATTAATGAACCTTCTGATAATTTTTCAATTCTAAATTCTATGGCTTACGGCGGGATTGAAATACCGCTCCATACATTATACAATACAACAATAGAATTAAACAAATTAATCCCCATGAATAATTCCAACAATTCAGAAATAAATTCGCCAGATTTTGAATTAGCCAACAGGCAAAGAATTGAAATAATCCGTAAAGAATTTGAAAAAGGGTTTGGTTTTTTGAAAGAACACCCTCTTTCGGTGACAATTTTCGGCTCCTCTCAATTTCAAGAAGGAAATTTTTATTATGAACATGCTAGGCAATTGGCCCAAAAAATAGTCCGAAAACTTAGCTACGCCATCCTGACCGGAGGCGGTCCAGGCATTATGGAAGCCGCCAACAGAGGAGCGATGGAAGCCGGTGGGTCATCTTTGGGATTGACGATAGATATACCAAGCGAACAGGCCACTAATAAGTATCTGACCGAAGAGGTTAATTTTTACTATTTTTTCACCAGAAAGGTTTGTCTGTCTTTTGCCGCCGAGGCCTACATCTTCTACCCTGGCGGTTTTGGCACTTTGGACGAATGTTTTGAAATTCTGACACTGGTCCAAACGGGCAAAATCCACTCGGTACCGATAATTTTAGTCGGTAAAAAATATTGGCGGAAATTTGATAAATTGATTAAAAAACAACTAGCCGGAAAGTTTAAAACAATTGAAGATGATGATACCGAGCTTTACAAAATAACCGACGATATGGATGAAATTATCAGGATAATCAGCAATGCTCCGGTACGCGAAGGGCTTAAATGTTGCGGAGAAGATTTAATATAACCCGACACCAATCCACGAATTAAGACAAATTACACGAATAGTATAACAGGCGCACACGAATTAAAACATTAGTGTCATTCGCCCGCCAAAGGCGGACATTCGTAAATTTGTGTCGAGATAAAGTATGTTACTACACAAAAAATGTCGTCCTTGCGAAAGCGGCGAGGGGGCGCTAAACGCCCTTGAAATTCAGAATTTTCTGAAAGAAACAACCGGCTGGGGACTTGCAGATGCAGACAAAAAAATTGAAAGAATTTTTGAATTTAAAAATTTTGCCGAAGCGTTGAAATTTGCAAATAAAGTCGGCGAAATTGCCGAAGATGAGGGTCATCACCCGGACATTCTCATTTTTAGTTGGAATAAAGTGAAAGTTTCCAGCTACACTCACTCGGTCGGCGGTTTGACCGAAAATGATTTTATCTTAGCAACAAAAATCAGTGAAATATAAAAAAATGAAATCTATCTGCGGTAAGCCACGGAAAATTCTGCGCTTGTAATTAAAAAACCCCGCGCTAAACATCTGGCGCGGGGTTCCCTGAAACCGCCCAAGCTAGGAACTTTCTTTTCTATCCTCACCTCCCTTCTGGGCTTCTGCCCAAATCAGATCAGTGCCGAGCAACGGCTGTCTGAGGCGTGCGGACCTTGTCGCTTCTCCTCGCCTTGCCCCACACCTTGGCAGGTGGTAGCGCCTCGGCCCTCGTCACACGGACGTAGTAGTATCCGATGGGCTTTGCTATCTCCTGGATGATCTCCAGTGTCCAGCATGCGGACGCTTCGGAAGTCGGGATGAGAAGCGGGTCTCTGCAGATGAAGTGGACCTTCTCCCGGGAGCCGTCGAGGGCGAGAGTCAGGCACGCGGGCTTATCCGGACCGCTTCTCTCCCAAGTACCGACGACCCGGACCTCCCGACCGGGCACGATTTTCTTGATGTCTCCAGCCCTCTCGATTTTCGGAGGTTGGGGTTTGTCTCCCTGCCCCACATTTTTCTCTTCCGCCACGATTTCCCACCTTTCTCTTCTTCTCTTCCCCGAAATTGAGTTGGACGATAAGTCGAGTGAACGCTCACTCTGAAGAACTAATCATCTGGATTTTTATTCTAATCGTTTAATCTTTTTTTGCAAGAACTTATCAACAAATAAGAAAGGCGACACCGTGGTGGTGCCGCCTTTAGGGGTTGTGTCAGGGGGCTCTAGGCAGAAACCTCCTTGTCCGTTCTCGCCACCGCCCTGGCCTTCCGGGCCTCACGCCGACGGTTGCTTTCCGTCAGGTGTTCCCAGATGATCTCGGACGCTCTGGCGTAGACCTTGTTGTCCCTCCCCCACTCCTCCAACTTCTTGGCCGCCTCCTTCAGGGCATCCGCCCCAAGAAAGAGGACCAGGGTGTCATGACCGCGATGGTTCTGCCTATACTCGGCCAAGCCGAGCTGGCAGAGGTCGGAGGCGCTGAGACTCGCCTCGAACATCGCTCTCCTGATCTGACTCACGGCGTGAGCCAGATGGGTCAGCCGAATCATCCTGGCCACAGCGAAGGCGCCAGGAAGGTGGGGACTAGGATCCCCCTTGGTGACCCTGACCCCGATCTCCTCAACCGAGGAAGTGGCGAGATTGAAGAAAACATTCCTCCTCACCAAATCAGACGGGAGCAAAGCCATCAGATCGCTGAGCTTCTTCAAATCATCCGGCTGCTCCCGGGCCGGGTCCCGACTGGTAATCCGCTTCGCCCCGGCCACCGCCTCATCAATCGTAGCAGTATTCATGGCTCATCCTTTCCAAAAAATGGGTTCTATCTGCCAGGAACACCCCGACAGAATTCAGGGGAAAACACAGACACAAACAACAAAGAACACGAAATGTCTGTTTCCATGGTAGCAAACTTTGTCTAAAAAGTCAAGAGCTGAAGACAGGCCTTATTTTTAGCTATTTTTTTCGATTCCCAGAACGCAACCCTCGTACGGCTCAAGAGTTATGCCGCCTTTGATTTCAGCGTTCTCCCCCGCAGTCCTAGAGGTTGAACAAATCAACCGGACTCTGTCAAAAGGTGGAGATTCTTTAATTTTTTGATCGGAAAAATTGAGCATTACTAGAATCTTATCCTCACCATGTTCCCGAACATAAGCAAAAATATCAGGAGAAGCTGTGTCTAAAGACCGATAACTTCCGTATTGCAAGGCCGGTGTTCTGTTTCTAAAATTGATTAGAGTGCGATAAAGATTGAGAATTGAATCAGGGTCTTTTAGTTCTGTCTCAACATTTTTCTTTTTAAAATCAGAGGCGACCGGTAGCCACGGTTTAACTTTGGAAAAACCGGCGTATTCTTCCCCGCTCCACTGCATTGGGGAACGTTGCGGGTCCCGACTAAACTTAATATCAGCCACCATTGTCGCGAAAGGATCTTTAATATCTTCCGGTTTTATAGAGACATCTGACATACCGATTTCATCGCCGTAATAAATAAATGGCATTCCACGCAGAGTCAAAAGGATAACTGCTACAATTTTAGCTTTCTCCTCCCCTAACCTGGAAATTAACCGCGATCGGTCGTGGTTGCCAAAGACATAGTTCGGCCAATCATTCTGGGAGAGAGCTTTTTCAAATCTGTCTACAAAATCGCGATATTCTGTCGCTGACCAAGGTTTGCCCATCAAATTAAAATTAAAGGGGGCGTGAACCTTTTGCTCGCAAGCGCGATACAACGAAACTATTTTTGGAATATCAACATAGGCCTCGCTGACGATAAATTTATCAGGGTACTCGCTGATCAGTTCGCAGAGAGCGTTTATACAATAACTCAAGTCATCTTGACTTTTGCTAAATAAATGCTCGTTTAAAAGATAGGGGTCGTCGCGCAATGGCACATAGTCGGGATTTCTCGGGTCATCTCGCAGATAGCTATCCTCTATCAAATGCTCGATAGCATCAATCCGAAAACCGTCAATTCCCAAGTCCAGCCAGAAACGAGCCACATTTTTCATTTCTTCCTGCACTTCATCATGACGCCAGTTTAAGTCCGGTTGTTCAGGCAAAAAACTATGAAAATAATATTGCCCGGTGTTTTTATCAAGAGTCCAAGCCGGTCCGCCAAAAACCGAGAGCCAATTATTAGGTGGGGATCCGTCTTCTTTCGGGTCTCGCCAGATATACCAATCCCTTTTTGGATTGTCGCGCGATGAACGAGATTCTTGAAACCATAGATGATCTGAAGACGTGTGGTTAATCACGAAATCTATAATAATTCTGATATTCCTCTTCTGGCATTCCGCTACTAGTTTTTTGAATGTTTCCAGATCACCAAAAACCGGGTCAATACTCCTATAATCAGAGATGTCGTAGCCATGATCAACCTGCGGCGATTTATAAAAAGGCGAAAGCCAGATAGCGCCAATTCCCAAAGAATTTTCGGTACCGTTATTCAAATAGTCCAATTTATTTATCACCCCCTCTAAATCACCGAGGCCATCACTGTTTGAATCCTTGAAACTCTTGGTATAGATATGATAGACCACCGCTTTGTGGTACCACTTGGCGAAATTGTTGTTTTCCGGCATTATTTTCCGATTTTTTAAAAATTTTAATTTCAATATTTTACCATACCTCGCTAAGCGCCCCGCTGCTCCGGCTGCCCGCCCCTGATTTTTTTATATTTTTCGGTGTATTTATCCAGGGTCTTTTCCACCTCTTCATTCGGAATTTTAAGTCGCAAAATTTCCACCGCATGCACTAAGTCGTAGATATCGGACTTGTTTTCTATTTTATAAATTGCGTCCCGCCATAAAATCGCTTGTTCATATTCCCCCCGCTCTGATGCTTCCCTCTCCAATTTTTTGAACATATCCATAAAGGCCTCGTAAATTCCCGTTTCCACTCCGCCTTTTTCCAAAGTTCTTTCTTTAAAAGGGATTCTAACCAGATGCTGTCGATACTGGCCAATTTCGTATATCTTCCCACTCCGTTTCCATTCAAAAGCGGTAGAGACAATCTGTTCGTAAAGTTCTCTGGCGCGATCAACGGACACAGGATTGGCATCCGGAATTCTTTTCATTATTTGGAAACATGCATAAGCGCCCCGCTCTATCTCTTCCAAGCTCCACCAGGGCTTAGCCGAAGCCCACCAAAAGTGATCGCTGGCTAATGCGACATCCATCCGCGACCGAATATCGGCGAAAATCGGGTCTTCCTGTTTTAGTTTGTAAACCGATTGCAGGGTCAGGTTTACCAATTCCCACTGCCAGCGGTGAATTTCATTTTCCGGATCTTTCCAAGACAAAAACTGGACGCCACGTTCAATATCCTGCTCACTAGAAGCCCAAGTTGACTGGACCGGCTCCACCTCTTCAACTTGATTTTTATAGTATTTGGGCAATTCGGAAATTTTAACAAGATTAAATTGCGGAGAGTTGAAAATTTCAAAAAGCATTTTTTCCAAACCCGGCCGATGGTGACCAAAGGTTTCGCCATCCATAGCGGTCAATAAATACCGACCGCTTCCAAAATCAGAGGCCAGCGCTTGTTTTAACGAATCGCCGGAACGAACCAAAGCGCTCATTATCAAATTAGACGACCTTCGTTCTCTGAAAAATACCAGCAGATTATGATTTTTAATTTTATAAATTTTACGGTAGTCAACGGTCTCGGTTTTGCCTGATTTTGCGATTTCATCTAAAATCAACCACTTAAAGCCCATTGACTCAATTATTTTTGGCAATCGTTCGTCATAAGCCATCTCCGGCGGGAAAAATCCGTCTGGCCGATAACCGTGGTCAAAATAAAAATGCAGTGTTTCGTTGTTAATTTCTATTTGTCTGACGATTTCGTTTTCTTCCAAAAAAGGCAAAATAGCATGGTATTTGGCTGAACCGGTCAATTCCAAGCGCCCTTCTTTTAGAAGCTCCCGAAGCATATCTATCAGGTCGCGGTATTGGTGCTTGTCAAAAAGTTCTAAAAGCGAGCCATTAACATTCATCGTCAAACGGACGTTTTTTTGTTTGATTAGCTCGCGCAAAATCGGCCGGTAACTCTGGATCACAACGGCTTCCAAAATATCCGGTTGCTGTTCAGCGGGCTGATAAATATGCAAAAAATTTGACCAATTCATAGATGTCATTTCGATTTCAAAAATTTTCGGCGGATAGTGTCTTTATAAAGATCAATATATTTTCCAGCTGGGATTTTCCAAGAATTGGCTTCTTGCAAGCCGGAAACAATCAATTTATTCCAAACATCTTTCTGTTTATATATCTCCAAAGCTCTGGCAATAGATATTACCAAAGCAATCGGGCTGTATTCCCTAAAGGTAAAGCCGTTTCCGGTTTGTTTTTCCGAATTAAAATTGTGAACGGTGTCTGCCAAGCCGCCGATTTGGCGAACTATCGGTATGGCTCCGTAACGAAGGGCGATCATCTGATTAATCCCGCACGGTTCAAAGCGAGAAGGCAGAAGAAAGATGTCAGCGGCAGCATAAAGTGAAGTTTCGTATTTAATGTCAAAAGGCATTATCGCGATCTTTTTAGGAAATTGTTTTTGTATTTTTTTCAGAGATTCTATTATCCATTTTTGGCCGTCACCCATTATGATAATCTGAATCTCAAGTTTCAATAAAGAGGGCAAAATCTCTAATAGCAACTCAAAGCCCTTCTGCTCCACTATCCTTGAAGTCATGCACAAAACCGGCAACTCCTCGTCTGTTTTCAATTTCAAAAAATTCTGCAACCAGATTTTGTTGATTTTTTTTGCCTCCGGATTTTTATAGTCAAAATTTTTGTGCAAACCTGGGTCAGTTAAGGGGTTGTATTCTTCATAATCTATACCGTTTACCACACCAAAAACGGTTTTCTCTCGGTTTTTTAAAATCCGATGCAATTCTTCGCCAAAATCTTTAGTCATTATTTCTTCGCGATAAGTTTCAGAAACAGTATTTATAGCGTCTGCCGAAAGAATTGCTCTCT
Source organism: Candidatus Paceibacter sp. (assembly GCA_020724885.1). Classification (GTDB taxonomy): domain Bacteria; phylum Patescibacteriota; class Minisyncoccia; order Phycocordibacterales; family BOKC01; genus BOKC01. The sequence continues at coordinate 25,810 of DYGD01000005.1, forward strand.
TGGCAAAATTTATCGTCTCTATTTTGCTTGATTGGTGAAGCATCGGCAAAGATGATCTGCCATTATCTCTTTTTTTGGGAGACACTGTCCACCAATCGTGACCAAACTGATAGACCAGATTATGAATCGTAAAAATTGTAGAAGTTCTGCTCCAAAATTTATCATCTTTAAAACGGCCTTTTAAAAAATAAGGGACGAGGCCGGTATGCCAATCGTGGCAATGCAAAATATCCGGCCTGTGGTTTATTTTTTTTAGAAGTGTCAACACTGACAGGTCAAAAAAGAAAAATCTAGCATTTTCTTTTTTTGCTCCGTATAGATTTTGACGCTTGCCAAAGAATTGTCTGTTGGCGACAAAAAAAACAGGGGTGACCCCGTCATTCAGATACCCTTTATAAAAAGAAGTTGGATATTTTTTGCCATTTATTTCCAAGATTTCCTCGCCAATCGGCTCCAAGCCGTCCTTCTTTGCGTCTATTAACTTTTCATAAAGAGGAGTGATGACGGCAACATCATAGCCAAGAACGCTTTGTGCTTTTGGCAAAGAAGCCGCAACGCTAGCCAGACCGCCACTTTTAGAAAAGGGTTCAACTTCAGAAGAAATGTGGATTATTTTCAGTCGATTTTTTGGCATGGTTGAAAATACAAAACAGCCATCTACTGATTAAGACAGATTTTTGAGTTCCGACTCCGCCTCATCTTCTGCCTGCTTCACCTTTTTAAACCGCTCTTCGGATTCAGAAACCAGCCCAACGAGTTTCTGTTTTTCATCGGAGGATTGCCATCTCCGTTTTTCAACATCTCGCAATTGATTTTCAAGTTGCCAACGCCTGGATTCTGACGCCTTTTCTTCTTCAGCCGAACCGGCATGACGTTCCGTCTCTTCGGTTTTTTTCTTTTCAGCTAATATAGCTTCCTCCTCATCAGCCAAAGCGATCAGGTCATTTTCGGTTTCTTTTAGCGCTGATTTCAATCGCTGGTCTTCCGTTTCAGCACGCTCCCTGTCTTTTCTGATTTGTAATAACCTTAATTGTACCTCCTTCCGTTTCTTTTCCCTTTCCGTCTCTTGAATTTTCTGTCGAGTTTCTTCCTCTTTTTGGATAATTGTGGCGAAAACTTCATCTTTATCGTTTATAAATTTACCAATCGTGTCCAAATCTTCCGACATACTCCATTTTTTCTTCTCAATTGCCTGTCGTTCATCTTCCTTAGCCCACCGATCTTGCTCTTTCTTTCTCAACTCTGTCTCATTTTTCAAAAGTCCTTCCTCTTGTTCTATCTGCCTTATCTCTCCTTCTTTCTTTTTTTCCTCTTCCAAAACCGGTCTTAGGTTTTTTTCTACCTCTTCTTTTTTTGCGACAAAATCTTTTTTTTCTTCAAGGACTTGCTCTTTGCTTTTCTGATATCGGTTGAGTTCTTGTACAAGCTCATCGTGTTGTTTGATTAAATATTCAATACTCTCTTTTAGAATCGTTTCTTCATCTTTGTATTGCGACGGCTTGCGAACATCTTTGATTTGTTCCGGATCCACTTCTTCTGCGCTAGCCGGTTTTTCTGAAGACATCTGCGCTTGCGGGGGCTGATATTCAACGATTTCATCATCAGATGAACTGGGCGACCCTGCCAGATCCAACATTTCATCTTCGGCCTCTTGGACAAAAGACGGCTCTTTCCTGATGTCGTACGGCGCCGTAGTGGTTTCTTTGGCTTTTTGGGCAATTAGGTCGTCTCTGTCTGCCAGCTCGGCAGACGAAAGATAAGGGTCAAAGGGCCGGACATCGTCCCCGTATTTTTCCCGTCTTTCTTTATATTCTCTGGTGTCTGTCTCCAGAGTCCGAACCCCCTTTATTCCGACCAGATCTTTGAACGGAATATTCTGGCTGTCTTGGCTCTGGTCTGAATCACCGCGACCATCCCCTTTTTGTTTTTTATTTTTTCCAAAAACCATAGAATTAACCTATAACAAATGACTTATAACATCCAGCTCTTGTGTTATTAGTTATTGATCATTATTATACTATGAACTGGAATTTTCTATTAACCGCACCAACAATTTTAACGGCTCTCCGGTGGAACCTCTAGCTAAATAATCACTTTTTGTGGCGACCATTCTCGGCGCCATATCTATATGAACCCAAGGATAACTCTTGGCAAATTGGTAGAGAAAGACAGCGGCCTCAATCGCCCCACCCCATCGCAAATTGTCTTTATGGACATTTGAAAGATCAGCAAAATAACCCTTGACATCTTCTTCATACTCTTCCCAAAGTGGCAGGGGCCAGACATATTCGCCGGCCTCTTCGCCGTGTTTGATAATAGATTCCAAGAGTTTTTGTTCTTTTGAAAAAATCGCCGAGCATCTCTCCCCCAAAGCGACCACCGCCGCGCCAGTCAAAGTCGCCACATCAATGACCAGCTTGGGATTGTATTTTTCGGCATAAGTCAGGGCATCCGCTAAAATCAGCCGCCCCTCGGCGTCAGTGTTTAAAACCTCAACCGTTTTGCCGGACATCGTTTTGAGAATGTCGCCCGGGCGATAGCTGCCACCCGAAGGCATATTTTCTACCGCCGGCACAAGGCCGATAACATTTTTTTTGAGGCCGAGTTTGGCAATTGCCGCGATAGTGTGAATTACAACCGCCCCGCCGGACATATCAAGATGCATTCCGAGCATTCCATCTGAGGGTTTAAGCGATAACCCGCCGGTGTCAAAAGTGACGCCTTTGCCAACGAGAATGACTGGTTTTTCCTTGCCTGCATAGGTTTTGTCTTGCAAAATTTTGGCGGGTTTGCCACCCCTTGCTCCCCAATACTCCATTACAATAAATCTCGGCTTTTCGTGAGAACCTCTAGAAACGCCCAAAATCGCACCCATTTTTAGAGTTCTGATTTTCTTTTCGTCCAAAACTGAAACTTTGATTTTTGTTCCTTTGGCTGCTTTTCGCGCTTCTTCAGCGAGCAAACCGGGCGTCATATCCCCGCCGGGCGTATTTGAAAGTTCTCTGGCTTTATTAACCTCTTCTCCCACTAAAAGCCCCTTCTCAAATTCTTTTTGCAAACTTTTGTGCGACACCTGGTGTTGCACAAAAATCTCTTCCACGGAAACGAGCTCTTTGGTTTTTTTATATTTATCAAAATCAAAATTAGCGATAGCGAATTGTTCTGCTATTATTCTGGCTTTTTGGCCGGCATCTAATTTGATTTTCGGAAAATTAAAATCCTCAAACTTCAGACCTAACTTCTTTACTTTATAACTTTTTGCGGTTCTAATAAGTTTCCGGCACAAAACAAAGAAATCCCGCAAGTTTACCTCGCTTCGCTTTTTTCCTATTCCGAAAACCAACTTTTCCGAGCCGTTCTTATCTGTCGCAAATTTTATGTCTGCCCTCTCTGCAAACTCCACCATTAGCGTTTCTTTTGGCGCTTTCTCTTTTCTTAAGGCAATCTTGATCTTCACGAGTAAAATAATACCACAAAAGTCGGGTTTTCTATTTCATTCCCCCAAATGCGCGTGGTCGTTCCAGACCCAAAGCCACCACGGCGTTTTTCGGCTTTTCGGGTCGTATTTCAAAATGGTCAAACCGGTATTTGCCGTATGGAATTTAGCGATAAATTGGTGGCAAATTTCATTATTTACGTCATTTCCAATAATAGCCAAACAAATTAAAATTCTCATAAAAAGCCCGTGAGTAACAACCAAAATATTTTCTTCCGGACGTTTTTCTAAAAATTCAATTGCTTGCCCCGCCCGCTCTTTCAAATCATCAAGATTTTCTTCGTCCGAATAACGCCAACTTGGCTTTGAAAAATTATCCCAAACCTCTTTTTCTATTTTTGAAAATTCTAGATCACTCCAGCTTTTGCCAAGCTGTTCCGACGGTCGCCTTCGCTCTCGAAAAAGCGGGCTGAATTCAATCGGTTTTTGAATTTTTTGGACAATAATTTCGGCGGTTTGTTTTGCTCTTTCTAAATCACTTGAAATCACGACGTCAACAGGGATCCCCGAAACTCTCTCGGCGATAAATTCAGCTTGTCTTTGGCCTTTTTGGGTAATTCCCACCGCCGAACCTTTATATACCTTTTCAGCATTGGTCTCGCTCTCCCCGTGTCGCACAAAATAAATTGTTTTGCTCATCTTACTTATTTGATTTTTTCCACAACTTTACTTTTCTTAAGGGCAATTGATATAATAGCAATAATTATGCCTAAGAAAAAGATAACAATTGAAGATTTGGCCGCAATGACACAAAGAGGATTTGCCGGTGTAGATGAAAAATTTACAGGTACTGATAATAAAATTGAGGGTTTAAGAACCGAAATGAACACTCGGTTTAACGAAATAAACACTCGGTTTGACCGAATTGAAAATCTACTGCTCCGCGCTCACGAAAACCGTTTGGATAGAATTGAAGACGATATCAGGGTTCTAAAAACCTTAGCCGGCAAAAGATAAACCTACTTCACAAATTTTTCCCGACAAAAGAAAAGCCCTGCTCCGGTGCGTGTCGGAACGGGGCTAGAGAAAGATCCGCCTGAAGAACTCAATCACTGTAACCCAGCCGACAATCCAGTACAGATTGGCGACGAGAGTGGCGGCGAGGAAGATTTTCCAATCCTGGCGCGACAAGCCACTGAATTGGTAGTTCCCGCCTCGCAGGCACAAGGTGACAGTGACAGGATCATCAAAGCAGAGGGCGAAAAAAGCCAGAACTCGAACCCGCCTCTTGTTCAGGTTGGTGCTGATGTAGCGTTTGACTCGGTTCTGCGAGTTAGGCCACTCTTCCATAACCTTCTTGGCGGCTTCAATTCCGAGCAAGTCGCACTTAGCCCAGTCGTAGATTTTTATGGTCAAGAAGCTGTAGAGTAATGAGAGGCCGGTCAACAATAGACCGCCCCACCAATGCCCGAGCGCGACGAGTACGAATGGGTAGAGAAGATAGTCAAACGGCCAATTGATCAGCCGCTTGAGCAAGAGCCCTGTTCCAATCGTCGCACTTTTCTTTACCACTTTCTTGGCGCTCAAACGTTACCCTCCTTTCTTTCGACTTTTTTTCAATCGGCACAATTACCGATTTCTTTTTTCAGTATAGCACATTGAAGCCATTTTTGTCAAGAACAGATTGGGACTTTATTCTTATCAACAATTCCCTATTAAAATTTATCAGAAAAAGTTATATCATTTAGAAAATGAATAAATCCGATAAAATCACTTTATCTATTATCATTCTGTCGGTTTTTGTGGTTATTGCATCAACGTCTTATCTGTTTTTATGGAAAAAGGACTTCACTTTTGTTCTTGAAGCGTATTGTGATCCTGAATATGAAATTTGCCACTACCGAGATTGTTCAAATCCAGACGATTGCCCGCCCAATCAGTTGGAATATTACAGAGTGTTTGAAGTGCCGGCAACAGATTTTCCAAAATGTTCAGACAATTCTTGCCTTCTGGAATGTGCTATGGAGACAATATCTTGCGCTGAAATTATTTGCGAAGAAGATGATGAAAACACTTGCAATATTCCGGCTGACACAGAATTAAAACCCCAGTGATAAGAAACCTGAAAACAGATGAGAAACGGCAGTAGGACGAGACGAAACTTTATTTTATATTCTTTTCTGCTATTTCTTTGTATTTTTTGAGAGTTTCCAGCCCCATTTCTTTCCTAAGTTTGTCAACTTGTTTTCTATTTTTAATAGGTAGAAATTTTATCCTATCATTTAGTATTTTGTATTGCGTTCCGTATATCTGTCTTTTCCTTTCGCGGATTCTTATTTTATCAATTAAATACGCTTCATCCTTCTTGTCTAGGCAATATCCTTTTGTCTTTAGTTCGTTATAAATTTTCTTTATCTTTCTGATCGGCTGGTGAAGAGTTAAAACGACAGCCGATTGGTACTCTTTTGTTCTAACATTTCCTTTTTTGCAAGGAAAACCTTTCTCTTTTAGTATGCGGAGAAATTTATCAGAAATAGTTTTGTTTCTGATTCTTAATTCTTTTGCGGAAATTTTATTCTGTTTATAAAGTCGGATATTTTTTTGGTCTTCTTTGAAAAGGCTGTGTATATCCATATTTTTTTGTTTTATTGTAGTTCGTCTTCGAATACCCCGCGCTTTAGCGCGGGGATGAGAAGGTGAGTTGTGTAAAGAGTCGGCGGAGCCGACACTTCTGCAACAAAGTTTTCCCCGATGTCTCGTCCTATCCCCGCGGTTTTACCGCGTGGATAGGACGAGACAAAACTTTATTCTAATTTTGTAGATTAGAATTAATGTTATAGTACCATGTATTAATGGGTTATCTGGCCAAAATAATTAGAAGGTATTTTTATGGTGAGAGGTAAAAAAATTGAAAAAAATATTCTGCAGGAAGAATTAGGAAAATATGATTTGATCTGGATCGGTGAAATCCATGGGGTCAAGGAAAACTACAGCGCCTACAAGACAATTCTGCCTAATCTTGCAGAAAATGGTTTTAGAAATATCTTGTGGGAAATGAGAGCTGATTTTTCAGAGAAAAGCAAATATACCGAAGACGGCAGAATAAACCAGTTTTCTATTGAATTTTTGAAGTGGATCGAAAAACAAATTAAAACCGGAAAAATTGACGGGCTAACTTTTTTCGGAAATAAGACACCTAGAAAAAACGGCGCCGAATCATTTGGTTACGAGGAAGAAATGGCCGATGAGGTGATCGAAATAGTCGGGAATACCAAAAGTGTTATTATCACTGGCAATTATCATATGATGGACCTGACGAGAAAAGACGAGAGAGAAAAACCTGCCGCTAATTTTGTGAAAGAAAAAAGTGAGCTTAAAATCCTGCGAATGTATTTAAAATATTCCAAGGGTTCATTCTATAATTTCGGCCACAAGAAACTGACAGAACGAGCCACTGACAAAGAAATCGATCTGAAATTCGGCACAATCACTCGACTAAATGATTTGTTCTTTTTCCACATGGGTCAAGTGCGTGCCGTATTTAAAAACCCAACCACTAGGTAGCAATCTTGTTTTTCTTCATAAGGCTTTTATACTTTTTTTCTATTTTTATTTTTGTTGTTTCAATTTTTTCCAACCCCATCTCTTTTCTAAGATTGTTTAGTTTCCTTGCATTTTTAACTGGATGCAGGTGTATCTTTCCATTTTTTATTAAAAATTGTGTTCCGTATATTTGTTTTTTCTTTTCATTTATTAATACTCTGTCTATAAGATATATCAGATTTTTTCTGCTTGCTTGATTGCAATTAACTTCTTTTTCTAAAAGTTTGAGAGCTTTTTTTTGTAGATTAATATTCGTATCAGCGTGTTGAACAAGTAGCCAAAATTTATCAGAGGCTCTCTTTCCAACTGTTTTATATTTTGGCCAACCGTATTCTTTAAGAACGGATTTTACAAAATCTATACTTTTTTTATCTTGGGCTAAAACTGATTTAAAATTCTCTTTTTTAGGATCCTTGATCCATTTTCTACGTTTTTCTTGATCTGCCTTTGCAAATTTTTCTACCTTCTGTTTTAGACTTTGATTCATATATAATTAATTTTAACTAAAAATTAAAGAAAAAGAGAGGTGTGAACCTCTCTGAATCATAGTCACATAGAGACAAGGAGTCGTGCGATAGATTCTCCTATTGGCAGGCCAGCTTGCTCTTCTACAAACCGCCACTGGCCGTTAGGATTGATTTCGAGAAAGTAATAATCTCCGTTCTCATCCTGAATCATGTCGATGCAGCCGAAACGTAAGCCGAGTGTCTTTACTATTTCCACACAGCGATTTTGCAGATCCAGAGGTAGCTCTGCTGGAGTAGCACTGACCAGACCTCTTCTCCAGTCTACAGGCGAGTTACTCTGAATAGCAGCCGTGTACACCTCGTTGCCAACTACTGTTATCCTATACTCTTGCTTTCCGGGAATGAGCTTCTGTAGGATAACCGGTGATGATTTGATGCGAGAGATCTCGGCCATCAGTTGATCAGTCATCTGATTCGTAAAAACAACTTTCTTAGGAAAGGGGCTGAACGCCAATGCCTTGATGACCATTTGCTTCTCGCACCGTTGCCAGAATTTAGTTGCTCGATCTGGATTAGTAGTGATCAGAGTGTCCGGAATTTTGAAACCCACATTTCGAGCAATCTTGAGTTGGTATGGCTTGTTCTCCGCTTCAAGTGATCTGTAGTAATCATTCAACCAGATATCCTGACGCAGAAAAGAAGTCAGTGATCTCCACGTTGCTAGAAACTGTCTGTAGATGAAAATTGCGTCTTGATGAGGTTCATATTCTCTGAGTGCTTTTGGAAGCATTGGCTTGTAGAACCAAGCCTTATTAATAGCAGAAAGATCGAAGCTTAGCTGTTCCACGTCAAGAAAAACTTCACTAATCTCGTCGGTGCACACGAAACTTAACCCTTCACCCGCCAGACACTTGTCTGATCGAAATATTACAACCTCTTCGGAACTGATTTCTCTTATTGTGTTCGTGACCGGCTCAACTAGATCAACGCTGTTGGAAATGATAAGTATCATCATCCCGCTCCTTATTTTTCTGGACGAAGAGTGGGGCGATCTACCTCTCATAGACCGCCCCGAACGATTCAGTCGAGTCCGGCCGTGTCCGGCTCGTCATGCGTACCCCGAGAGGTCTGTGCGAAAGTGACCTGCCGACCGGAACTGTCGTAGATAATCTCGACCTCCTCGGCGAAATCCAGAATCAAAGGATTCATGTCCGTAGACCCTTCCATAGACAATTTCCTTCCGAGACTTTTGTCTCAAAGAACTTCCTTCAACCTCTCCGCGAACACTCGCAGAAGTAAAGGTTGAATCTGGTATCCATATTAGCGGAGGGGGGGGGTGTTTTTTGTCAACTCCCAATAAGCGAAAGTTATCCACAATCGCTATTTTCCCCTTATTTTAGGGCGCTTTTTTAACCCGCTTTTTTATTGAGACGAGTTTTGTCAGGGAGAGGGTACAAGGTAAAGGTTGACTTATAACAAACAACTTATGACAAATTTAAAAAAACATTCTCACATTCTTAAGAATGTGAGAATGTTTTTTTATAAGAAATGAGAGAAAATATTTTAAATTTTAGCTCTAACTAATTTAGTTTCTATTTGGAGAATTCTGTCGCGTAAAAGCTCTATTTCGCGATCGTGTCGAGCAATGAGTATATTTTCAATTCTGTCTAGCCTTTCTTCAACCTTGTTAAACCTTTCATCTACTTGATTAAATCTTTCGTCTACTTCATTGAATCTTTCGTCTACTTCGTTAAATCTCTTATATACTTCACTAAACCCATTCTGGGTCATAATTGCCAGATCTTCTATTGTCGTTTCTTTTTTCTTTCCCTTTTTCATAATATTTAATTATACCCCTTTCGCAGAAACCGGCAACTCCACCACAAACTCACTTCCCTTTCCTTCTCCCTCTGATTCTACCCGAACGGTTCCGCCGTGCGCTTCAATGACGTTTCAACGCATACACTTCTTCGTCTTAAATTTTCAGAAACACTTCCGGGTCAATTCCTGTTTGTTTTATGATAGCGTGGAGGGTTCCTCTTTTAACGGTTCTATGAAATGGAATGGTAACATATTTTCCATTCTTGGAATAAATTCTATGACTTCCTTTTTGTTTCTCAAAAACAAAACCCAAAGCAACAAGTTTTCGTTCTACTTGTCGGGGTCTTAACTCGGGCAGTTTCGGCATAAGTATTTATATTGCGAGTTGAATCGGAGCAACTATGACTCTAGAAGTATCTTTTTTGAGTTCATCTTTATCTTTTTTGGAAATTACTTCAAGATAAAGTTCGGCCGCTTCTTGAATATTTTTCATCGCCTCCTCAAAATTTTTACCTTGAGAAATACATCCGGGAAGAGCGGGAATAAAAGCAGTATACCAGCGGCTCTTGGAATCTTGTTCAAAAACAGCTGGATAGTTCCTTACGATATTCAATTTTCTTGTTTTTGTTTCCACACCCACATTATACACTTTCTTCATTTTACCGACAACTCCACCACAAACTCACTACTTTACCCCCACACCAATCTTTTAAGATTGGTGTGGGGGCTTTGCCGGTAATTTAACAATAAATTCTGAACCCTTACCCTGACCTTCCGATTCTACCCGAACGGTTCCGTTATGCGCTTCAATGACGTTTTTGGTTTGGAGGAAAAAACTTTTTCAAAAACATCTTTATTTCTAGCTTTTTCGATTCTTCAGCGTAAACACTGGGGTATAAATCAAAGTCAGAATCTTCTGAAAGTTCGGCCCAGTTATCTTCAAATAATTTATTGACCCCACGCATAATCGACAAACCCAAATTATCATAAGCATCTTCAATACTGTGGGCAAGATAATAGATGATGTTTCTTTGAAATGTCGAAAATTTGTCTCGTTCACTATAATTAGAAAGACTAAACTTTGGATAACATGCATCAAGTATTAGTTTTGGGATCTCCCAAAGTGGCATAAGAAGTAGAGTATCCCCGAACTTTCTCACAGGAAACGAGAGAGGACTTTGACCATTCATAATGGAGAACAACAATTCTGCAAGTAAATCCTCTCTGTTGAAACCTAATATATATTCTTTGGTTTCGTATCTTTTACATAATGCCCTGCCCACCAAAGAAATAAGATATGTTCCAAAAAAATGATCCGTGTTGTCTCCAAATGTTTTTAAGAATTCTTGATAGCAACACAAAAGTTCACCTTTCATGCTTAAGAGAGATTCAATTCTGCTCGAGTCATATATTTCATGTTTTTCCCCAATTTTATTGCATAATTCTGAAGCTCGATTAGCCGCGGTCTGTGGCCAAAGTGGATCAAAAACAATAGTATAAAAAATAAATCTTTTGTTGGGCTTACTTAATTTCTTTAGACTTTCGGCAAGTGTATTACTATCACCACCCCCAGATATTCCCACAAGAACGGTTTCTTGTTTCGAGTATGTTTCCATAAAATCAGCGATTTTATTCTTTACCGTTCCCTTCGCTTGGTCAGAATTAACCTCAAAAATTGTTTGTGAACAGCCATCATGTCCTATCTCGATTGATGAATATGTGGTAGTGGGATTTTCTGTTTTCTTAATATATGTCTTTTGTGGTAATACTTGCCGTAAGTCAGTATTTCGAACACATTGTAAGATAATTGTGGATCCTAATGGGGCATGATCAATTCGTGAATGAAGCGGAACTGGTGTTATTTCACCTTTAGATTCCAGGTAACCTTGAAATAAATTAGGAGGTAATCGCTTGGTACGTAATAATTCTTCAAGCGTCAAATTACTCATGGCTTCTAAATAAAAGTCTTGAGCGGCGGTCCTTAGAATAATGTTTTTTTGCATTTTTTAAAAAAACGCAGCGAGGGCGGAAGTACAAATTACATGTTCAATTTTTCTGTCAGTAAGAGAATTTAGCCCTTTTTCGGTTAATGAAATAAACAAACCATCAATCTTTGAGTCTGATGAAATAAGTATTTGATTTGTTTGTTCATACTTTGAAAGTGTCTTATCTGAAGAAAGAATTGGTTCATAAATTATTGTTTGCATGTTTTTATTTAATTACAAAATCTAATGAAAAATCGACCTCTTTAAAAGTATACCGCCAATGTGCCTAAAAACAACAACTTATCCACACTTCGCAATAAATGACTCTGTCAAAACACTTAAGGTTTTTATTATATTGATGTGCGGATACTTACCCCCTCGCTTAAGCCGAATGAGTATCTAAAAAGTGGAGGGGATTAATTTTAAAATATTTTTATGGCTTATAACCACCAGCGCTACCCAGATGAATCTTTGGATATGCCAACGAATATAAACTAGCCGCCTCATCCTTAGTTAGGGTCTTATCGGGGTGTCGTAAAACGATCCTTACTAATACATTATCCTGATCTTTCTGAGCACCAAGCCGTTGCCGTGCGATCTTTGGCAAATTTTCGTACGGAGTCCGTTCAAGGATTTTGACCTCCTCTAATAAATCACTTTGATCTCCAAAGGCGTTACGGATTGCCTCACAAATGTCCTCTTCAGTGTCATTTCTTCCTACGCAATAAGACATATCGCGAGAAATAGGAGGTTTATCAGAAACACTCTTAAAATTATCCAGATTAGACATTTGCATCATTACTCTGGGATCAGTCGATCTAATAAAACGGATGTCCGGAAGATTTTTCCGTGCCATAATTAACCTTTCTAGTCCCATACCCGAGGCCAATCCGCAATATTTTTGCGGGTCAAGTCCTGAATTTTTAAGAACGCCGGGATGAATCAGCCCCGCTTCCAAGATCTCAATTTTTTTACCTTCAACCTCCGCATAAACTTCTACACCATTTACAGTGTATGGGTGTTTTGCCTTTAAGACGATCATTTTGGCCCCGGGGCACGCAACATCAAAAATTGTCCGCACTAATTTTAACAAATCTTCCCGACCAACCTTGCCGTACTTTTTGACATCTTGCAGTGTCCAAACATCCACCTGATGAAACACATCAAGATGCCTCGGGTCTATGACATCCCTACGGTACACTAAGCCAGGCAACACAAAAGTTATTTGACCGATTTTATTTTTATCGAGCCGTTCAAGTGTTGATGGGATAAGGGCTGATGTGTGTGTGCGTAATATATTTTCTTCATCAACATACCGAGTATATGTTGAAGATCGACCTGGATTACCTGGAGAAAACAATAGTTTATCAAAATTATCTTTAGCCGGGACAATAGAATTACCCCTAACGATCTCTATATTTGGGAAATTATTTTCTTTCAACTTATCAACTATGCTGTCGTAGATTCTACCGACAACACCTCTTCCACCACCCCCCCCCTCTGGTTCTGTCAAGTCAGTGACTTTTAGTAATTGTTCAATTGTCTTTCTTGGAGAAACATCAAACTTAAGTTGCATTGGCAACTTAGGGTTTTCTTCCAAAACTTTAATACGCGCAATATTTAGTGCGGTACCTTTTTTATAATTATCAACCATGTGGTTTTTTTTATTTCCGATTTTAAGAGTTTCGGTTAATCAATACTGATACTATATTAAAATTCTGACTGGCTGACAAACACTATAAATATCAAAAAGTTAATATAATGCTCTCCGTCTACAACTCCACCACAAACTCACTTCCCTTACCTTGCCCCTCGCTTTCCACCCACACTTTTCCGTTATGCGCTTTAATGACATTTTTGACGATAAAGAGACCAAAGCCGGTGGAGTCCACATTGACTTCAAGAGCGTTTTTGCCCCGCCCGCCTTCGGTAAAGAGCTTGCTTTGATCTTCCGGTGCGATTCCGATACCAGTATCTTTGACCGAAAACCTTAATTTCTCCTGATTTCTATCTAATTTCAACCTAATTTCGCCTCCAGGTGTGTATTTAATAGAATTATCTATCAGGTTTGAGAATGCCTCGGAAAGCTGGATTTCGTCGCCGTTGAATTTATAATCGGCTGGCTGGCTTATCTCCAGAGAATATTGCAGACCCTTTGCTTCCGCCACTTTTCGGCTTTTTTCAAAGACCTTCCGGATAATTTCAGACAGATCAACCGGCGCCATATTGTAAGAGAGTTTGCCGGTTCTGATATTGGCCGCGTTTAGAATTGTTTGCACCGTGCTGACTCCGTCAGTGTTTATCCTAAAACCCTGTTCGGCAATTTCTTTCACCTCCCCATTTATCTCGCCAAAAGTGCCCTCCAGAATCTCGGCAAAAATATTCCGCGATTTGGTAAGGAACCCTTTAATCTGATGAGTTATAAAATGCAAAAGCTCCTCCTGCCTCCTGTTTGCAATTTCCAGTTCTATGGCCAGTTTTTCCATATGTTCTTTTTGTTGAATTTCTCTTTTCACACTCTGCGCTATTGAGAATCCAGAAAATATAGATAATACAAAAGTGATTAAAATAATAATTCTATTTCCAACAGACTGATGTAACAAGAACTGCGAGGCGATTAAGATAGAAAAAGATGTCACTAATATCTGTGTAGATATAACTTTTATATTAAAAGCATTGTATTTTATTATTAGGAATGAAAGTATTGCTATAAAGATAGGCATTCCGAACAGTCCCCATTGTGATACCCTCCAATCGTCGGTAATACTGCCTACTATATTTCCCCAAGAAAAGGTGAGTAAGAAAAGCAATATGCTTATTGTGACCAAGAATATTTGATTTTTTTTCTTTACAATTTGTTTTCTTGAATGCCTAATAGCAAAAATAGCAATGTAAAGAACATAGAACACCTCAATAATATATATATATTGAGATAGCGGTCCCTCGATAGCTTCTCTATCACAATCTATCAGATTAAAACCAAGAAGGTTTAATTTAGTAAATGCGAAAAGTATAACAGGTGCAATTGGAGCGAACAGTAAAATTTTGTTTTTAAGTAAAGTATCTTTATTGGTTATAAAAACCTGGACAAAATATACACTAAAGACATAAATAAAAGGTTCAATTAAATTTATTAGAGACCAAACAAATATAGTATAGTGTGATTTATCGGTTGCCCACAGAATTAAATCTCCAAAAACCCACAAGGCAAACAAATTTGTGATTACAAATAATATCTTATTGACTAGTAAATAAGGATTTTTAAAAAAAATAAAATATCCAATAAGAAGAGAAGCGACAAGAGGCACTATATGAGAATAGTATATAAAAGGGTCAAAAACATTATCAGAAATAAAAAGAAAGTTTGTGGTATCCCATCGACATTCTGCTATTAAACTTTTTATCAATTCATCCATTTTAAATTTTAATTAAAACATCGTAAATTTCCGGTATATCATCTTCTTCTATAAATATTTCAAAGTTTTTTTGATATATTATTATAAAAATTCCAAAAACCACTGAAATAAGAAACAAAAGTGACAGTATAATAAAAAATATTTTAGTTTTCTTTTCCATTTTCTTTGTAAAATAACAATTTTAACCCAGTCGGAATAAATGGGCAGTACTTTTTTATTATCCCTTTAGGTAAAAATTGTATTGATCGTATTTTTTTTCTACATTTTTTAGAACCGCAATTACACTTCATCTCCCATCGTGGGTCAGCTTCTACGGAAGAATAATCAATAGTTAACTCCTCATTAGGTTTAATATCACGCATCGCATATAACCTTATCTTTCCTCTTATGCCAGCATTGGGCTCGCAAGAATGATTAAGAAATTTAAAGGGCGGAACGGGGTCTATCCACCAATACTTCTTGAAACCAACCCAATCCGGGTTAGCAAACACATCATTAATATCACCATTCACTTTCCTTTTGACATTACCTTTTATATTCGAAATAAATTTACCTTTTGTTATCCCAACCTTGGTAAATAAACCTTTTTTGTGTATACTACTATTCTTTATAAATAGATCTTTCTCAGACATATTACTATATTGATTTTTTACTTCTAATATCTAGTGCTAAATAAGCGATAACCGCATGAAGTAAAACAAAAACTGCTGGATATATAAAATCTTCCCATTTTTCCCATCTCATTACAACAGAAATGCTCATTAGAAAATAAGCAAGTGTCCATATTATCCACGGCAGAGCGTTTTCGTTATTAGGATTTAAATAAGTGTGATACATCATGGGGATAAAAGAAATAACTGCAGAAATTACAAATAAAATATTAGCTATAGCTGGAGACAATGTGAAAAACCAAATTAATAATATAACTATATCTACAACAACAATAAATAATTCAAAATGAGACGGTTTCGAAAGTTTACCCTTCTTTAAAACAATAAGAAAAAAGACGACAGCGCTAATTGTACAAGCTACAGGTAATATGTTTTTTACCCAATCCTTTGTGAGAAAGATATAAGAAACAGATTCCAGTATTGCTGCAAAAGCCCAAATACCCCAACTGGCCGAGTTAGGTTTAATTTTGTCAGCAAGAGTCTTTTTACCATAATCTAAATAGCCGATTAATTGGACCACTCCTGCAGTCATTCCTAAAAAAATTGATATTACAAAATACATTTCACCAACAAAAAACCCGCAAAATGCGGGGTCTAAAACTGACTAAATTTTTAATTTTCCGAACAGAAGGCCGAATAGAGCAGTAAGCACAGAAGAGGAAAATCTCCCCTCTTTTTCCGGTTCGTCATACATCCAAAAATGGGTGGTAAATGTTCCCATTCCTCAACCCTATCATATTTTCCCTAAAACTCAACCCATTCCGGGCAGATGTTGATAACCAAACACAGAATCAGTTGTCAAACCCCTCTAACAAAACTTGTCTCAAAGAAAATTGAAGGTCAAGAAAATGGCTTGGAATAAATAGTAAAAACAAATGTGGATAACTTTCGCGTGTCAGATATTGCCAACAGATCCCCAAGTCTTTTAAATATGAGTCATGGTTTTATTTAAAGTACAAAACCAAAAAACAACCGAGTACCAACCAGTTAAAGCGAAGGGGGCGAGAGAAACCAAAAATGTCTTTATCAAAAAAGTTAGAAAGGAATCCTTAGTGAGACAGCAAGTGGAAGTAGATAATTTTCAAGTGACTTTTGGCGTTGAAGGCCCAATAATTTTTGGTATGAATAAAATACGAATGGTTTCAGCAGAAGTCAAAAATGGCAGGTGGGGGAAACATTACATTCTCTTTTCACCTGATCTTAAAACACTGATAACTAGCAGACAAACATTCTTAAGATTAGATTCAGGATGTCTCTCCGGAGTAGTTTTTGGCGATAAAACCTGCGATTGTTTACAACAATTAAGAAAAGCTCAAGAAATTATATCCAAAAACGGTGGAATAATTATTCATATACCCGAACACGACGGTAGGGGTTGGGGTGAATTTAAAATGTCCAACCAAAGAATAATGGATGAATGTTGTCTAGATACGATTTCTTCTGCTCTCGCCTTTTATAAAGACGAGAGTATAATTGACCAACGAGATTTCAGAGAAGCAGCTCTAGTACTTAAAGCTCTAGGGTTTCCTGGGGGATATAAATTTAATTTAGGAACAAAGAATAGCAAAAAGGAGAGGGCTTTGATTGAAGCCGATTTTATGGTATCTTCTGGACCGGTTGAACCGAGAGGATTGAATGGTAAGCAAAGAATGAACCTAAAAGCCAAGTATGACTATTGGCAAGTGAATCAGAAAGGAACAAAATGAGGAAAGTCAAGAAAGACAGATTTCTGAAAGATCGCGGCGGAACTTTCCAGATCCTTGACATTGTCTGCGCCAAGTGCGGAGAGGTGGTGTTGGTCTATCAAAAAGACGGCAAAGGAACACTCTACCGAACCTATCTAAACCGGATTCTGGCACCGGAGGATTGGGCGACCCTTCAAGACAAAGTGGGGACGAAAGACGACTTACCTAATCTGACCTGTCAATGCAGCGTTCTAATTGGCGTGCCGATGCTTCATTGGGAAGGCCGGTTGGCCTTCCGTCTTGTCCCCGGCTCATACAAGAAACAACGACACAAGAACAGAAAGGAGGATGTGAAGTGATCATCGCTATCTGTGGCCCAGCGGCGTCTGGGAAAGGGACACTGGCAAGAATGTTGGCGGAGAAACTTAATCTTCCTCACTATGACTTTGGTCTCTTGTTCCGAGCTATCGCTTTTCTGTCTTCAAGACAGAATCTCGACCACGTTCAATCATTGGTCGAGAATCGCCGCTTGAAATACCAGGACAGCAGAATCTTCTTAAAGTGGGTTGAACTGACCGGTCGACTCACTTCGGAAGAAGTCGGGCTCGTTGCAGCTAAGGTCGCAAGTGAAAATCCTGGACGCATAGCTGAACTAGCTTGCACTATGGTTAAGCATCAGAATTTTATCTGCGACGGCCGAACCTGTGGCAGTGAGATCTATCCAGATGCTGATCTGGTCTTCTACATCACCGCATCTCAAGAAGAAAGAGCTAGCCGGCGCATCAAGGAGGAGGAAGACCGTAACCACTTCAAAGCGAGAGAATCACTCGATAACCAGCGCACGAAGATTCCGACGCAAGCAATCGTGCTGGACACGACCGGAAAGACTAAGGAAGAGTGCTTGGAGGAGATGATTAGTCATCTCCGCATGCATCACAGATTTGTTCTTTGAGTCAAGCTCTAGACAGGTGTCTAGAGCTTTTTTATATCAAGAATTATTTAGGATGTTGTGTATTATTATCCGATTTATCCAACCTTTTAGCTTCTTTCCACGCCAAGTCAAAGATACTTTTCAATGTGTCGGCGATTTCTTGATTTTCGATAATCACATTAAATGTTCGCTCCTTAGAAAAAAACTCAACTTTATCCTCATAAATAGAAAGGCTTAAAATCTTTTTATTTTTATAATTAAATTTTTTCTCAGGGATTAACAAAAAATCATCAGGGGAATTATACTTTTTATACTCGTTCACCGCTTTTGTAGTTTCTTTTGTTCTCGGAGATATGACATACATCATTTTCTTATTTCCAACCACATTTGACAAAAGAAGGGCATCATCTTTTATAAAATCTGGTGGGCAGCAATAAAAAATATTTGATAAATCTTCATAAACTCGAAACTTACTCATTCCTTTCTCTAATACTTGCTCTACAAAAATATCATGATATCCTTTCTTTATGGCATCTTGCCCTTCATAAACAATCACCCTGGGTCTTAACTTTATATCTTTATAGATACGTCTAAGTTCCGGTAGGATTTTTTCAAATTTCTCTTTTATTTCTTCGCCCTTTCTCGCCCTTCCTTCAATCGAACGAGCGATAATTTCCGGCATAAATGGGAGATAACGAGCAACTTTTTTATTATCAGGAGACTCCCCGATAAAACCCCTTCTTTTCAAGGACTCAAGAACAACATAAGTTGAACTTCTATTTAGACCAGCGTGTCTAGAAATTTCAGAAACTGTGCCCACACCAAGATCGAGAAGTGTAAGATAGACTTTTGCCTCTTTCGTACTAAACCCAGCGTCTTCCAGAGTTTTTATTAAGTTGTTCACTGAATTTAAAAAGAATTTAAAAATCTATATTATTTATTTCAAACTAATCTTTCTCGGTATGTCCTCAATATCTGGAATTCTCATCTTATTACCAACTTTAACCAACAAAAAACCCGCAAAATGCGGGGTCTAAAACTGACTAAATTTTTAATTTTCCGAACAGAAGGCCGAATAGAGCAGTAAGCAC
>DYGD01000006.1 GCA_020724885.1 Candidatus Paceibacter sp.
AGGTGTTTAAGTTTACGGTATAGGTTTCAGATTGGGCTAGAGAGGTCAGTGGCGAAAACAGCGAGAACGTTAACAATAAAAAGAAAAAACGGGTGAGTTTTCTTACAAGCATTAACGAAAATTATATCAAAAAAATAGGAGAAATATTAACCCAACCCCTAAACTTTCTATAATTCAGAATGATCGAGATACAATCTCGGTCATTCTGCTGGTCGGATTTTAACTCGAAAAAGAAAAAGCCGCGCAAGAAATGCGGCTTTCGGGAGGAGCGGGGTTGCGCGCAAAAGCTAAGCAGAGAGAGCGTCGGAGAGACGATTGACATCTTCCGGAGAAAGTTTTGCGGCTCCCGCGATCGCAAAAGAATACACCCCCAAAGCAGAGCTGATCTCGCCATCAGTCAGGTCTGTTCTGCCTCTGAACTCATCTCTCTCCGGCTGTGTCAGCTCGTTGGAGCCAGAAGTCAGGAATTCCACCACCCTGCTCCTCATTTCATCCACAGAAAGAACACCCTCGCCGGAGTCATCCGGCGCCACGCTGGTACTGCCAGCCCTCTTGGTCATCGCGCTGTCAGTTTTCACCTTTTCCCCTTTCCACCTTTTTCTTGGAACACCCGTCCGAGTGAGCACTCTAAAGCTTAATTATCGCTCCTATTTTAAAATCAGGCAATCCGACTTATACACACCGGGTTTTATAGATTATTCACGGTTATTCAGGTTAACAAATCTCAAAAAAATGCTAATATTTTGTTTATCTTATGCCTCAAGAAAAACTGGAAAAAATTAGGCACTCATTGGCGCACCTTTTGGCGGCGGCGGTTTTGAAACTCTACCCTGACACTAAAATCACTCTAGGTCCGGCGATTGAAAAAGGTTTTTACTACGACCTAGATTTTTCCTCGCATATATCAGAAAAAGATTTGCCGAGAATTGAAAAAGAAATGAAAAAAATTCTACCGAGCTGGAAAGAATTTTCTCACAAAGAAGTGACAGAAAAAGAGGTGAGAGAATTTTTTAAAGACAATCCTTATAAATTGGAACTCATTGATGAAATTGTTTCAAAAGGAGAAAAAATCACTTTTTACACTTGCGGAGAATTCACTGATCTCTGTCGGGGTGGTCATGTTGAAAATCCATCTAAGGAGATAAGCCCGGATGCTTTCAAACTGGACAGAATCGCCGGCGCTTATTGGCGGGGCGATGAAAAAAATAAAATGCTCACCAGAATCTACGGATTGGCATTTGATACAAAAAACGAACTTGACGAATACTTGAAACAAAAAGAAGAAGCCGAAAAAAGAGACCATCGAAAACTCGGAAAAGAGCTTGATTTATTCACATTTTCAGACCTGGTAGGTTCTGGTCTGCCGTTATTTACTCCAAAGGGCACGATTTTAAGGGAAAGGTTGGATGCATTTTCTCAAGATTTAAGAATCTCGCGGGGATTTCAAAAGGTCTGGATTCCGCACATAACTAAAAAAGACTTGTATGTAAAATCAGGGCATTGGGCCAAGTTCGGCGAAGAATTATTTTTGGTAAAAAGCCAAGAGACAAAAGATGAGCTTGTGATAAAGCCGATGAATTGCCCGCACCATCAGCAAATCTATGCTTCAAAACCCAGAAGTTATAGGGACTTGCCTATTCGCTACATTGAAACCACCACCGTCTACAGAGACGAAAAAGCGGGAGAGCTTTTGGGCCTCTCTAGAGTGCGTTCTATTACTCAAGACGATAGCCATATTTTCTGCACTCCCGAACAAATCAAGGAAGAATATCAAACATTGGTAAAAATAGTAAAAGAATGCTACGACAAACTTGGAATGAAATTTAGAGCTCGACTTTCTCTTCATGATCCAAATCAAAAAGAAAAATACCTGGGAGAAGAAAAATTGTGGGAAAAAGCAGAAGCGATTTTATTGGAAGTGGTAAAAGAAAACAAATTAGATTACTACTTAGCTGCCGGTGAAGCGGCTTTCTACGGACCTAAGATTGACTTTATGATCACAGACGCTATAGGTAGAGAATGGCAACTCGCCACTCCCCAACTTGATTTTGTCCAGCCGGATCGCTTCGGATTAAAATATACCGACAAAGACGGCGCAGAAAAAACACCGGTTATGATTCATTTCGCGCTTCTCGGTTCATTAGAAAGATTCCTTTCGGTTTATATTGAACATACCGCCGGCGCTTTTCCTTTTTGGCTCTCGCCCGTTCAGGTCAAGATCCTGCCGATTAGCGAAAATCACATTGAATATGCAAAGCAAATCAACCAAAAACTCAAGGAGGGTGGCATTCGTTCTGAATTAGACCAAAGCAATGAGACCCTGGGCAAAAAAATCAGGAATGTCCGAATGGAAAAAGTTCCCTATTGGCTCGTCATCGGCGACCAGGAAAAAAGTAGTGGAATGGTAAAAATTGAGAGCCGAGACCGAGGTGATCTTGGAAGTTTGGAATTAGAAACCTTAATCAAAAACCTGAAAAGAGAACAATCTGAATAGATCTCCTCCGCATCAAAGATTTTTATTTCTTTGCAGACATTTCTCAACTTCATTTTTATCAATCACCGGCAATCTTTCCTCTCCTGGGGTTGTCGGATAAGGTAATTCTTTCATTTCTGAAACCAGACAATCAAGGCATCTGACGGCTTTTACTTTGTCATTTTCGGCTTTCTCAACCAACAAATCCAAAGCGTCGGTAGAAATCAAAACTTGCCGTTCCCTGGCCTCGGATTGAATAAATTCTGCTATTTCTTTTTTCTGATGACCCTCACCAATAAGGCCGGAAATGCCGTTATTGCTGTAAGCCAAAGACATTTCTGCCTGTTCGGCTTTTCTCTGTCTTCTCAAAATCAAGACAAAAGAAAGCAAAATCAGGCCACCGATAATCAAAATTGACAGAGAAATTATTCTCCAAACAAAAGGGACCATGCTGGTTTCCGGCAACCCGCCGACGGCGGTAGAGACGCTTTTAGTTGTAGCGATAGCGCCAATAGAATTTTTATCGCCAATTTCAACAGAACAATTAGCGGTCATTTTCTGCCCGTCCGCGGAAACCAGAACTTGGGCTGATTTTATGCCAGCAGTCCGGTAAGATATAGAAACCGCTTCGGTCCCGCCTGACAAGTCATCGACGCCAGACCATTCATATGTTCTTTCTCCGGCAAAACCAATGGTTCTAACTTGCCAGACAACGTTTTCTCCCACACCAGCCGGATCAGGATTAGCAAAACAACTGGCTGATGGAAGCTGGCCTTCGGCAAGCATCTCACCTAAAACAGTTCCTTGACGTGACCCACCACCCCGGTCTGTAGAAAAGCCGGTACTTTCAGGATTTTCAACAACCACACTGCAATTTCTAAAGATTCGCTGTCCGCCGGACTGGACTCTTACAGTCGCGGTTTTAACACCGGGTGTCCGATACACCTTAGAGACGCTTGAATTGGCACTGCTTAAACTATCCGAACCGGACCAAAGATAAAGATAAGAATAAATTCCGTCACCGCCGGAAACATCAACATACCAAGTAACCGATTGGCCAACCACCGACGGCGAAGGGGACGCAAAACAATTGCCAGACAAAGAAACACCTTGGGCAGAGGCCGGGCTATTATTTGGCAACATAAAAATACCCCCAAAAACAAATACTGGAATGGCGATAATCAGAATGCTTAAATTTTTGTATGTATTATTTAACATATTTTTCTATTATACACGAAAACAAAAAATAAGTCAAATCTAATGCTTGTCTATATTAAAACAGCATTCAAAACCTTTCGGCTAAAAATGCTGTTTTAATATACTTTTATCCCCACGCCTATTTTGCATAACATTTCGTTGCTAATTTCAAATTTCTATAAATATCTAAAGATTACCTGCTAATACAAGCTTTGTAAGATAACGGGTGGAAATGCGGGGGCAACCCCAATACCTTCTGCCTTCGGCAGGGCTACGGGACAGGTAATGCAAAAGTAGGCGTGGGGGTTTATTTTTTTAAATAAACTGTCCTCGTCGGATAAGCCATTGAAACTCCTTCTCTCTCCAAGGCCGACTTGATCCGCAAATGAATTTCTTGCTGAACATCCATATACGCGTTAAAATCCGGCGACTCCGTATAATAAACAACTTCAAAATCAAGAGAGGAATCGGCAAAGCGGTGAAAATGGGCGCGATCAAAGCGAGTCAGATTAATTGAGTCAATGATTTCTTTGATCAGTCCGGGGATTTTTTCCAACTTTTCATTCGGCGTCTCATACAACACGCCAAAAGAGAAAGTTACCCTTCGCTCTTTCATCTTTTTAAAATTGTGGATTCTGGCGTTGGTCAGTTCTTGGTTGGAAATGACAATCTCTTCGCCTTGAAGAGCTCGTAGGCGGGTGGTCTTAATGCCAATATGCTCCACCACCCCCATATCCGAGCCAACAATGATAAAGTCACCAGGCACAAACGGTTTATCAAAATAAATAGCAAAAGACGAAAAAAGATCGGAAAGAATATTTTGAAGCGCTAGCGCTACGGCAATACCGCCAATGCCTAATCCCGCCATCACCGAAGTTACATTAACTCCCAGATTGGATAGCACAAACAAAGCCGCTATCACCCAGAGAACACCTTTGGCAATTTTGCCGATTAAATTTATAGCGCCTTTGCTGCCCTCGGTCTTTTCTTTCTTGCTGTATTTTTTAACCGCATAATCAACCAAGATTCCGCTTGCTACCACTATCTGATAAACAACCCAGACGACCAAAATGATAGTTAAAATTCTCCAAACTTGCGCTTGGACTTCAATAAACCAAAGCGAGAGATAGAAGGCCAAAAAGGCGTAAAATGGCGGCCGGAGTTTTCGGATAATCAGAATGAATGTTTCGTCCAAATCGGTCTTGGTTTTTTGCGCCAGTTTTTCCAGCTTGGCCAAAATAAATTTATTGAAAACCGCAAAGACCGCCAAAAGAACGGCAAAAACAAACACAGCAAAAATATATTCGGCAATAGTATTGCCACCAAGAGAAAAATTCAAAAATTCTACTGAAAGAAAATTTATGTCTTTCATAAACAAAATATAACATAAGATTGACCGATAACAAATGACAAATAACTTACGACTGAATGACTAATAACAGGTGATTTATTCCCCCTTTATAAAAGGGGCCCCCGACCCGGGTCGGGGGGGATTTTGTATCCATAAAAGGTGACACCTTTTATGGGCTGAATTTTCAAAAAAAGGAGACAACTTGACGATCGTCAAGTTGTCTCCTTTTAAAAATAAAAAGGCGCCCGGTCGCATCGCTGCAACTCGGGCGCCTGCGGCGCTCCCGCCTATCCGCTTTCGCGAACAAACAAGAGCGCTTGTGGTGTATCCACCCTTATCCCCTTATCCCATATCCATCTGGGATGGTGACCACCTCCCCTCCCATCACCGTGAGAAGGGCGGTATTGGCCCACGGCTCAAGCCGGAACTGATTGGAGCCGGCTCGGTTCGTTCTGCCCAGGAAGTGCGCCAGATTCACTGCCGCTGGCACTGGCATGGATTCCGGCAGGATAAACCTTGCCGGGAATTTCAGCCGTTTGCTCTGCTGGGCGAACTGGAGGTGGAAGTAGTTCCCGAAGGACCACCCGGACTGGCGGTTTCTTCCCGACCAGTCAATTTCCATGGGCTCTCCCAAGGACGCCCTTGTCGGGGCATCCATGGTGATGCTCTTGGTCCAAATTGCCAAGAGCACCCCCGAGAGCTGTGCCGCCACCATCCTCTCCGAGGGGGTGGCGCCGTGAATGACGGTGATACAGTCACCGTCATGGACATACCCATCCCTGCAGAGCAGGAACAGGGTTTTCAGCCCCGAGGGCAGGCGGTCGTGTTGACCGTGCCACCAGAGGCTTCTGTCGAAGGCCTCACATGAAGCATCCTCGACATCCGCCCAGCCCTCTCCCTGTGGGGGGTTCGACTTCCACAGATGGGCCGGCAGGTTCTCTTCTTCCGACAATATGTACCAATTCATTCTTTTCTCCTTCCCCGCATCAGCGGGGAAAATGTTTCGTTTTGCCACTTACCACAAGCAGCTTTCTGGAAATCCGTAAATTCTTCTAAGGGTGTCGGAAACCCTTAGATTGTTTGCGCGGATTTTCAGAAAGCCACTCGTGGCTGTATAACCTGTCCCGTTTTAGCGGGATGACTGACTTCAAAGAACAATCTGTTTCGTCCTTCTTGCCCCGTTAAATCGCGAAGCGATTTTTTCGGGGTCGGACTCATCAGCACGGACACACATCCGTGAACAGATGGAGGTTTATTAAGGGAAACCTGCCTTGAAAACCTTTCTCGCAGCTAGTGGAGGAGGTGCTTCGCCACCACGGCGACGACCTGGTCGATCGTCAGGGTGGAGCTGACGCCCTGCGGCGAGCCGCCGATGGTCGGGGAACCGCCCCAACCCGCCTCGAGCGTCGCGAGCTCGGCGAGCGCGGACTTGATGTCCGCAAACTTCGGCTCGAAGGCGCAGACCGTGAACTTCACGTGCGCCTCCCCGCCACCCAGCTTGAAGGCCGGGTTGCGAGCGATGACGACTGGCGCGAGGGAGTACCCCACGCTGGTGGCCGCCCGGTGCGTGCTCTCCACCACCGCGATCTTGCCGCCGGAACGGGTCTCGTGCTTGATCGCTCCGCTTTCGAGAGCGGTGATCATGTCGAGCCGCTCCTTCTCCACGGAGTCGCGGTACTGCTTCGGCTCCTCGCCGGTGAGTAGCCACTTCTCCATCGTGGCGACGCGATCGGCCAGAGGGACCTTGAAGTCCATGACCGCCGCCGCGATCGCGGCGAGCGGGCGGGAGCTCTCGGCCGACGCCGTCTCCTCCGACCAGGGGTTGTCCCGGGTCGGGAGGGGCGTCGGACCGGGGTAGCCGCCCCGGGCGAACTTGTCGGCGATGGCGACCATGTTGATCCGCCCCTGTGCGGACTCGAGGCTCTCGCCCCGGGCCCGGACGGAGAAGACCGCCATGCTGCCGATGGCGTCCAGGTCGGCGCGAACCGTCGCGAGGGTGGAACCCTCGGCCGGGAGATCCGCCGTCAGCGCGTCCTCGATGGCCGCGCGGTTAGCGTCGCCACCCGTGTGCTGCGGGTCGAGGTTGAAGGCGCAGCGCTTCGCGAGCGCGGGCACCGTGACCTCGATTCCGTAGACCGAGTTGGCGAACACCTTGTCGTTTGCCTCCGCGGCGGCCGGGATGTTGCGGGGATCCAAAAAAGTTGCGAACTGGTACATGACTTCCTCCGTTTCTTCGGACATCTATCGCATCCGAGTGGAATAACTTCAAAGAACAATCTGTTTCGTCCTTCTTGCCCCGTTAAATCGCGAAGCGATTTTTT
This sequence comes from Candidatus Paceibacter sp., assembly GCA_020724885.1. Taxonomy (GTDB): domain Bacteria; phylum Patescibacteriota; class Minisyncoccia; order Phycocordibacterales; family BOKC01; genus BOKC01. The sequence goes on from DYGD01000006.1 coordinate 7,343, forward strand.
CGGGGTCGGACTCATCAGCAGAGATACACATCTCTGAACAGAGAGGGATTTTGTTTTACCAGTTCCCTCAAACTAGTTGGGGCATCACTTCTCCGAGAAGAACCCTCCTGCCAGGTCGTCCTCCCCGAAGATCATCGTGGCGAGTGGAACCCAATCTAGTTCCACCTGCACAGTAGCGTATCTAGCACAGAGGACATGGAGACTGCCCTCTGTTGTGGCAACGACCGACCTCCAACAAAAGAGGCGAGTCGTCTGCCCGAAGACCTGCCGGAAGGACTCGGCCCTGAAGCCGTTGTCGCACGAAGAACGCCGGAGGCACTGGATTGCTATTGCATCCAGCGTCCCCAAACAGTGCTCAATCCTCCCAGTGTCCAACAGGTGCTTGTACACCTCCTGGCCGGGCTTTTTGGGCGCGAGATAGAGTCCAACCTCCGAGAGGTCGTACTCTTCTCTTCCCCGAAGCTCCGAGTGCAGGGCCTTTTGAGCCCAACTCGGAACCGCAGGCTCTACGCCTCTTCGGATCCTCACGACATTGTCCATTTCAATTCTCCTTCCCCGCTCTGCGGGGAAAATGAGTTTCAGTTCCTGCCACTCACCACAAGCAGCTTTCTGGAAATCCGTAAATTCTAAGGGTGTCGGAAACCCTTAGATTGTTTGGGTGGATTTTCAGAAAGCCGCTTGTGGCCTTTATGACTGACTTCAAAGAACAAAAACTTTCCTATTTTCATTATAGCAAATTCAATTCTGTTTGTCAACCCCCACGCCTACTTTTGCATTACCTGCCCCGTAGCCCTGCCGAAGGCAGATGGTATTGGGGTTGCCCTACATTTCCATCTGTTATCTTACAAAGCTTGTATTAGCAGGTAATCTTTAGATATTTATAGAAATTTGAAATTAGCAACGAAATGTAATGCAAAATAGGGTCAACCCCCACGCCTACTTTTGCATTGCCTGCCCCCGCATTTCCACCCGTTATCTTACAAAGCTTGTATTAGCAGGTAATCTTTAGATATTTATAGAAATTTGAAATTAGCAACGAAATGTTATGCAAAAGTAGGCGTGGGGGTCAAGTAAAATTAAGAATAGGAAACCAAAGCACCAAAAACAGCTATGTTTAGCCGTATATTTCTATACCCTATTGGCTAATGGCTATACCCCCCCCTTTTTGATGAAAAGGTGGGGGGTATACCCTAAATATCTATGGTAGCTTTCTGCGCGTTGGATTGAATAAACGACTTCCTACTCGGCACATCAGTTCCCATTAAAATATCAAAAATTTTATCGGCTTCTACTCCATCCTCAATATTCACCTGCTTCAAAACTCTGCGGGAAATGTCCATCGTCGTCTCCCACAATTCCTCCGGATTCATCTCGCCAAGACCTTTGTATCTCTGAATAGCGACTTTAACACTTCTCGCTTTGCCAGAATCCTCAGAATCCTGCGCCGAACCGTCTTCATTACTGACTTCTTCCCGCCCTGCTTCAGCAGGGCGAGGCCCGCCATCTTTGAGAGCGACAGCTTCCTCTGTCTCACTAATTTCTTCTATCTCTTCCTTACCGGCTCCGAACTTTTTTAAGATTTCTTCTTTTTCAGAGTCGGTGTAAGCATATGCCACATCCTTACCTTTCTTGATTTTGTAAAGTGGCGGCTGGGCAATATAGATAAAACCGCCTTCAATCAACGGCCGAAAATATCGGTAAAACAAAGTTAAGAGCAGAGTCCTGATATGAGCGCCGTCAACATCAGCATCAGTAGCAATAATTATTTTGTGATAGCGCAGTTTGGAAATATCAAAGGTCTCACCAATGGCTGTGCCGATAGCAATAACGATGGCTTTAATTTCGGCATGTAAAAGCATTTTGTCCACTCGCGCCCTCTCCACATTTAAAATTTTACCTTTAAGCGGCAAAATGGCCTGTGTCCGCCTATCGCGACCCATTTTGGCCGATCCGCCGGCGCTGTCGCCTTCCACCACAAAAAGCTCGGCTTCTTCTGCCGGCGTACCGCTTTGGCAATCGGCCAATTTGCCGGGCAAAGTCATTCCCTCTAAAGCGCCTTTCCGCAAAACCGAGTCCTTAGCCGCTTTGGCGGCTTTGCGCGCCCGCATTGCCAAAGAGGCCTTATTTATAATCGCCTTGGCATCATCGGGATTCTCTTCCAAGAAAAAAGCAAATGTCTCGTTGAAAACATTCTCAACAATACTCCTAGCTTCAACTGTGCCAAGCTTGGCTTTGGTTTGTCCCTCAAATTGAACCTCCCGCAACTTAATCAAAATTACCGCCGTCAACCCCTCTAAAACATCATCGCCGGTGAATGACTCATCGTCACTTTTTGCCATTGAATTGTTTTTAGCGTAAGTATTCAAAGTTCTGGTCAGCGCTGTCTTGAATCCGGTCAAATGAGTGCCACCCTCCGGATTATAGATATTGTTGGCAAAAGGCAGAATTCGGGAAGAAATATCGTCAGTATATTGCAGAGCAATCTCAACGGACTCAAATTCATTTACTGATTTTTCCACATAAAATATACTTTTGTGAATCGGCTTGAGCGGTCGATTCAGAAAAGCCACCATAGACCTTAAACCTCCCTCAAAATAAAAGCTGTAAGACGGTAAATCCGGCTTTGCCTCTTTCAGATAGAAAATTTCGGAATCATCAATCTCACCAGCCAATCCGCGCCCGTCAACCACGGTAACTCTGACGCTTTTTACTAGGTAGGCCTGTTGACGCAGGTGGTTTATGACTCTTTGCAAATCAAATTGGTAGTCCTTAAAGATTTCTGTATCCGGGGTAAAGACAACCACGGTGCCGTGCCGGTCTGATTTGCCGATTTTTTTAACTGATGATTTTTGCTTGCCCCTTTGATATTCTTGGATAAATTTACCGCCATCACGATGAACTATGACCCTCATAAAAGAAGATAAGGCGTTGACAACAGAAGCGCCAACACCGTGGAGACCTCCGGAGACCTTATAACTCCGACCTCCAAATTTTCCGCCGGCATGAAGGGTTGTCATGATTGTCTCTAAAGCTGAGACCTTTGTCTGCTTGTGGACATCAACCGGAATACCGCGACCGTTGTCCACCACTCTGACTTTATTGCCAGGCAAGAGCGCCACCTCAATATCATTGGCAAAGCCGGCCATCGCTTCGTCGCGGGAATTGTCCCAAATTTCCGTCAACAAGTGATGCAAGCCGTCCGGCCCGGTGGTGCCAATATACATTCCCGGCCTTTTTCTAACCGGCTCCAAACCTTCAAGGACGGTAATATCTTCGGCGTTGTAGTCCGATACCTGTTTTGGTTTTGTCTCTGTTTTTTTTGTAGCCATTTTCAAAGCATTATCCCGCTTTTTAGCGGGATAAACTGACAAATTTTATCCTGTTTTTCAAGTGTATTATACCGCAAATTACCTTAAAAACAAAGAAAAATGTGGATTTCCCGACCTTTGGGTATTAGGCGGGATATTCTCCGCAGTTGCAATAAAAACACATAATTTTCTTGACAAAAAATAAAGGATATGATAGTATACAAAAAGAGGATGCGCGTGGGGCGCGTCCCAAAGCACCGGCCTAAAAGGCCACAGTTCAGGAGAGCGCCAATGACGAAAGGTGCCGTGAGATCAGACAACAGGTGTCGCCGTGGTTACCGCTTGGCCGTGGCTCAGCGAGAGCCGGGTTGGCGACCGAGGAGGAGGGTCGAGGCGAATGCCTCGACGACCACCACAGTGGCAGCGGGGTCTGCTGACGACAGGGGCAACCGGAAGATTGCCGCCTGAACCAAGACCCACTCACAGCGCCATGACGGCGCAAACGCGCCCCGGCTGTGCAAGCAGTCGGGGTGTTTTTCTTTCCAAATGTTAAACACCTGGTGTTTAACATTCTTTCCTGGTGTTTAACATTTTTTCTTTCATTCTTTCAAAAAATTCAGTTTTTGATACAATTTCTTTCTAATGGAAATAAAAATTAACTCGGAAGAAGAAAAACAATTAAAAGAAGAATTGGCGAAAAGATCCGACCCCGAAGCTCAAAGAATGCTACGGTTCCTTAATATGCCGGATTTATCAAGAACCTCCAAAAACCCGTTAGCCGAATTGGCGGAAAAAATAAAGGCAATGCCGGATTTTAAAGATTTTGACGAAGTAGAAGCGCCGGAGATTGTCTCAACAGCAATCAGTTTTGATTTGTTCAACTTTGCGCCTAATCATCCCGCCCGTTCACGTTCCGATACTTATTTTGTAGATGACAACAATATTCTCCGACCCCATACCACTGTTATGTGGTATTACCATCTCAATCAGCCGGAGATAAAAGAAAAAATCGCTCGCGGGGAAAGTGTCGGCGCTCTCTCTCGCGGCAAGGTCTATCGCAAAGACGAAATTGACCGCAATCATATGAACATTTTTCACCAAATGGACGGCTGGTTTCTATGCCGAAGAGAAGAAAAAATTATTGATAGAAGCGACTTGGAAGACATTTTGAACAAAATTGTCAAAACAATTTTCGGTCCCGATATTGAGTACCGCTTTAATCCGGACACATTCCCTTACACAGACCCGAGTTTAGAAATTGAGGTAAAAATCGGAGACAGATGGATAGAAGTTTTGGGCGCCGGGGTTGTCAGCGGAAAAGTTTTAGAAAATTTAGCCGTTGATTCAAGTGTTTGGAGCGGTTGGGCTTTCGGTTTCGGTTTGGAACGACTGGCGATTTTAAGCATGGATTTGCCTGATATTCGCCTGCTTTGGTCTGAAGACGAACGGGTAAAAAAACAATTAAAACTCGGACAAAAGTTTCAGGAGGTTTCCAAGTTCCCGCCGGCCCCGCGCGATATTTCTTTTATCGTCCCAAAAACTTTCGTGCCGAATAATTACTTTGACCTTATCCGCGACATCGGCGGAGATTTTATAGAAGAAGTTGAGCTTTTGGACAAATACGAAAATGCCGACAAATTCGGCACGGATAAAACGAGCTATACTTACCGGATTGTTTATCGATCAATGGAACGAACACTGACTTCTGAAGAAGTTGAAACAATCCACAAAAAAATAGAGGAAGAAACAAAAAATCAGTTTGGCGCTGAGATTAGGTAATTAACCCTAGATTATTTTATTTTTTGGGTTTGCCTCTGTACAATAAAACAAAAGAGAAGTTTGCATCATACCCCGTAGCAAAATACTTAACATCGTAATCCGATGGTCGGACTTGAATCCCGATACCAAAGCAAAGCTTGGTACGGGACAAGCCGACCGCCTGTTCATCCCGTTAGAAGTGAGCCGGAGAGAGGACTTGAACCTCCAAACCTTTCGCTTACAAAGCGATTGCTCTACCATTGAGCTACTCCGGCATAAAAGTTGGCGGACAAGAAGCGGTTGCTCTGCCATTGAGCTACATCGGCAAATAAAATAGTGGGGGAGTTAAGAATTTATATCCGCCTTACCGTTCTCTCTGTTTTCCTCTTTTACTTTAGCAATTTCCTTCAGAAAATGCGAGGTGGAAACTTTATCTTTCCTAATCTGAAGCTTCCCTCTCACATAGTATCTCAGACGATTATAATAGTCGGACAACTTTGCCACTGCTCTCTCCAACATTAAAAAACAGTGAGCCGGCAGTTGAGAAAAAATGAATAACTTCGTTCGTCTTTTCAGATCTAACCATTTCTTAAAAATCAATATTCCAAAATTTCTTAATCTTTCGTCTTGAGAAGCTAGCATTCTGGACAACCGAGAGGTTTTACTTGATTTTAATTCCCAAAGTTTCAATAGAGCAAACAAAACCAGAAGAATTATTGAGGTTAAAAGAAGATAAAACACGTTATTATTCTAAACAAAAAATTAAACGGAAAATCTGACAAATCTTCTTACTTCAATTTTTTCGCCGAATTTCTGAATGGCCGACTCTATGAGCTCTCGGACTTTGAGTTCCGGATTTTTAATAAACGGCTGTTCCAGAAGAATTTGCTCGGCAAAAAAAGCGTCTAGTTTGCCGGACAAAATTTTTTCTTTCAAATCTTCCGGCTTGCCTTCAACTTCTTTGGCAAAAACCTCGCCAGCTTCTTTTCGAGCTCCCTCGCTGATATCGTCCTTTTTCAGATACTTCGGAGAAGAGGCGGCTACTTGCATCGCCAAATCATAAGCCAAATCTTTGAATTCTTTATTGCCGGCAACAAAGTCGGTTTCGCAATTCAACTCCACCATCGCGCCAACGCTGGCATTGGAATGAATATAAGAAGCTACAACACCGGCATTTAATTCTCGATCGGACTTTTTGTCAGCCACCGCCTTACTTTGTTTTTGGAGAACAATTTGAGCTTTGCTCATATCACCCCCCGCTTCTTCCAAGGCCTTTCGACATTGCATAATTGAAACGCCGGTTATATTGCGCAACTCTTTGACTTGTTCAGTGCTTATTGACATTTTTTCTAAAAATTTTAAAAAATAAAAAGAGCTACAGACACCACCTCCTCGGAAACTACAAGAATCTACTCTGCTTTATCAGCGTCTGATTTTACTTTTTTCTTACCGGCGACGACCGCGTCAACAATCTGCTTCACAAAAAATTCTATACTTGAAACGGCAGAGTCATTTGCCGGAATCGGGAAGTCGATTTCTTTCAAATCACAATCAGAATTAGCCAAGGCAACTATCGGAATCTTCTTTCTTCTGGCTTCAGACACAGCTGTTTTTTCTTTTCGAGGATCAACGATAAAGATAGCTGCTGGAGGTTTTTTCATAGAAACCAGACCGGAAAACATCTTCTCCAGTACTTCTATTTCTCTGTCCAAAAGCAATCTTTCTTTTTTTGTATATTTAACCAGTTCGCCTTTTTCTCTTTGCTCTGAAAGTTCTTGCAATCTTTCCACCCTCTTTTTTATTTCAGAAAAATTGGTGATGGTGCCGCCAATCCAACGATTCTCCACAAATGGCATCTCGGATGACAGAGCGCCACTTTTGACAACCTCTTTGGCTTCGTTTTTCGTTCCGACAAAAAGTATCTGCTTCCCAGAAGCAACCGTGCTGTCTACAAAATCTTTGGCAGCGGCAAGCATGGGCGCCATTTTTTCCAAATCAAAAATTTCCACATTATTCTTTGAACCCAAGATAAATTCCTTGGTGGACGGATGCCTTCTTGATTTGGAGTAACCATAATGAGCCCCCACTTCAAAAAGGCTTTTTATATCAATTTTTGTATCGGCTTTTGTTGGCATACTTGATTAAACAAATAATACAGGTAGAGATACTAACAAATCCGGACGGGTTATGCAAACCTTATTCCGAGCTTCCCGACACCTCTAACAAATCTTCAATTATCTGATCTACAAAACCACCAAGAATCTTTTCCGCTTGGGACCAGCTTTTTTTAATTCGATGGTCAGTCACCCTGTCTTGCAAGATGTTATATGTCCTGATTTTTTCCGACCGGTCGGCGGTACCTATCTGGCTTTTTCTCTGTTCTGAATATTTTTGGGCTTCTTTTTCTTGGTGTAATGCCTCCAATTTGGCCGCTAAAATACTCATCGCTTTTTCTTTATTTTTAAGCTGGCTTCTTTCGGCGGTTGAACGAACGTCAATTCCGGATGGTTTGTGGATAACCCTTACCGCGGTTTCCACCTTATTGACGTTTTGCCCGCCGGCGCCTCCCGAGCGCGAGGTCTCAATTTCCAGATCGGCCGGATTTATTTCAACCTTGGTTTTTTTTCTAATTGGCAAAATCGCCACCGAAGCGGTAGAGGTATGAACTCGGCCTGATTTTTCTGTCGGCGGAACTCGCTGAATCCGGTGAACTCCGGTTTCAAATCTCAAATTATTAAAAACCCCTTGACCCTTGATTTCAAATGACGCCTCTTTGTATCCGCCCAAAGCGCTTTTTGATTCGTGCAGGTTTCTAAACACCCAACCCTGACTCGCGGCATATTCCCCATACATTTCCGCCAGACGTTTGGCAAATAAAGCCGCCTCCTCGCCACCAGCGCCGGCTCTAACCTCAAGCACAACTTCGTTGAGTCCGCCTTGGCTGGAATCTGATTCCTCGCCTTTCAAGATGTCTTCCATCTGTCGAAGAATTTCTGCTTTCTGGTTTTCAATATTCTTTAATTCATCATCAGACAAATCCTTGAGGTCGGGATCCTCCTGTAGTAATTTCCCAACTTCAATTTTCTCCTTTTCTAATTTTTCAAAGACAGAAAAAAGAAAGCTGGTTTTAGGATTGTTTTTGAATTTTTCTAAATCAGTAGCCATAAGAATAATTATATTCTAGCAAGAAATACAAGCCACGCCCCGACCTAAAGTCGGGGCGTGGCTTGTAAGTAAAATTAGGATTCTTTCTTGACCGCATCTCTTTTCTGCTTTTTCTCGGCTTTCTTTGCGGTTTTGGATTTTACCGCCGGACCGGCTGCCGCTCTTTTGGCCCTAAACTTCTCCACCCGGCCGGCAGTATCAAGCACTTTATCTTGACCGGTAAAAAAAGGATGGCAACTATCGCAAATCTCAACATTCAGCTCCTTTTGGGTAGAGCCGACTTTTATTTCTTTGCCACAAGCGCATTTTATAATCGCTTGGGAAAAATATTCCGGATGAATTTCTTTTTTCATGATTGATTTTGTTTAATAAGCGAGCATTATACACAATGCGAGTGAATTTGCAAAATCATCACCCTGTTAAATAAATTTGAGCTTAAGCTCGAATCTAGAAATTCCAAAGGAATTTCTATTTAACAGGGTTTAGAAAAATATAGTCGCTTCGCTCCTTATTTTTCTAAAAACTCAACGGATCAATCATTTCTTCCTGAATTCTTCTGGCATGAGCCATCACTTGATCGCCGTAAAAGGCGTTTTGCGGTTTATTCCAGTTGCCCCCTGCATAATATTTAAGAGCGGCAGTCCGTTCAGCTGTAAAACCACCGGCGCCCGCACCCAATTCACTGAGGTAAATCGCGGAAGCCATAAAAGCATCTTGCGGGTCCCAAGGGTTGGCTATTGATTTGCCAAGCGCCGCAGCCACTTTGCTTTTATAAATTTCCCAAGTGGTTGGAATAAATTGCGACGGCCCCATCGCTCCCCCCCAGCCATTACCCCAAGGACAAGACAAAGGCATTGAATCCGGATCAAGCCCCAGCTCCCCAGTTATTCTCAAAAAAGCCGCTTGGTCATTTCTTTTGGACCAGCCCTTAGCAATATCATCAGGCCCCGGCATTATATCCCGCCACTTCAAAGTGTCCTGCGGTCGATTACAAGTGCCAATATTAGCCCCCAGATTGGATTCTTGGGTCAAGATAGCAAGAACAAAAGCTGGACGAACCCCTGTTACCTTTTGAGCGGCTTCAGCATACCGCAAAGCATCTCCGAACGGAATCGCCGCCGTATCGCGCAAAGCGAACAGGGCGGCTCTGATTTGGGCCGCCTTTTTCTGTCGGTCGGCGACAATTTGGGCATAAGTTCTCTCTTGGGTCCGATTTATTTCCAAAAGATGCTTCTGTTCGGCTTCATTCTGTTCTATCCTGCGCCTCTCGGCTTCATTAGCCGCTCGGACATCAACCTCGCGGTTACGCTGAACTCCCAACTGCTCTTTTTCAATTTCAAGCTGAATTTTGGTGTCCCTGATTTCAACAAAAGACGAAAGCATCGCTTTATTAATTGACTCCATATTGTCCCAATCAATCAGAAAATCAGAAAGATTTTCATTACTCAAAACAACTTCAACTAAAGAAAATGACTGCGCTTCATTGGTTCGGCGGATCAACTGCGAGAGAGATTCTTTACTCCTCTCAACTTTAGCGTCCAGTTCCCCTATAGTTTGTAATCGTAAATTTATCTCGCGGCCTAACCGTTCAATTTCAATGTTCCTAGCTTTTATTTGGGCCTGGGCTTCTTTGATCTTGGCATTCAGAATAGCAATGTCTCGTTCAAAAGAAGCTGACTGGCTTTGTTTTTGCTGAAGTTCCTTTTGCCAAACAGCTATTTCTTTCTCAATTTCTGATAATTCGGCCCGGAGTTGCGCTTCCCGCCTTTCTAGGTTGTCACTTAATTGGCCAAAAGTTGCGGAAGAAAAAGACATCTGTGACAAGATGATTGCCACTGTTACAAAAAGAGAGATTTTTTTTGCAAGAGACATTGGAGATATCTAGATATTAGAAGCTAGGTGCCAGGTTTCTGCGCTTCGACTTGTTCTCCTCCTTCCTCATCTTTCTTTCCTTTCTTTTCAACTTCAATTGAAGATAGATCCGGCGCTACGCTTTCTTCTTCCACTTCTTCTTTGGCTTCTTCAACCAAAGCTACCACTTCTTCCATGCCTTCTACAAGCTCAACTCCGGAGGGTAAATTTATATCTTTGGCTAAAATTTGGCTGTCAAAATCTTTCAAGATTGAAATATCAACCGAGAGTTCGTGCGGTAAGTCCTTCGGCATAGCTTTAATTTTCAACTCATGCAAAACCTTTAACAAGATTCCGCCTAATTCTTTAACCGCCGGAGAAACGCCTTCAAACTTAATCGGGACATCAACTTCCAACTTGTGATCTTTTTCAAAAACATAAAAGTCAGCGTGAATTGGCAAATCAGTAATCGGATCAAACTGAACATCCTTGATCAAGGCCTGTTTTTCACCCGCTTCGGTCTTTAATGTTACGACGGATGACTCGCCGGCCTCTTTCAAGACCTTGCCGAAAGCTGTCGCATCAACCACAATTGCGGTAGCCGGTTCTTTCTTGCCGTAAAAAACAGCCGGAATCCGCCCTTCATTGCGAAGTTTTTTATTATCGTTCTTTTCCCGATTTTTTGTTTCTAAAGTAAGCATAGTTGGTATTATCGCATAATTAAATCCGAAAATCAATAAAAAATCCCCGGCACTCGACGTACCGGGGAGTTGTAGAACTTCGAGTAGTTTACTCGGCCTACTTTTCTGCGGATTTCCTCCTGCCTGCAGGGGTCCGCACTTTGTCGCTGGTGAGAATCCACGAGACAAGCGAGTGGTTGAACTCATCAAGAACTTGTCGTTGGGCGTATCGGAGATTCTCAGGCATCATCTGAAGAGTCAGTGCTTGCATAGCCACACACTCCTGCAACTTCATGAGGGTGGTGTCTTTGACATCGCAAGCCCTCCAGAGCGGATGCCGGATATTGAAGGTCAGAATCCCTTCGGTTGCGTCCAGCTTCCACAGATCGGGGGAACCTTCCATTGGTTCGTGAGCAAATTGCAAGCCGAAGCTTGAACCCCTCACAACCTTTCGTGTTCGTCCTTTCGGACCTGCCACAGTCATTGGGGAGTGCTTCTCCCTTTCCAGGGCCGGATCACTACGGACGCGCGGCTCTGCTTCAGGATCTGTGGAGTGAGCTCCGGGCTTGCCCTCAACGGAGAGTGATGGCCGGTCTTGTTCACCAACCACCTTCTTTTGGAAGTGCCCTTCACCGATCGTGCCCTTGCCGAACGACCTGATGACCTCTAGAAGAGATGCGTGAGCCGGGTCCCTAAGAAGGTGCTCCACAACCTTCATAGAACGCAGGCCAAGTTCCTGAAGCCTCTGTTCCTGACGAGATTGCTTCAGTTCATCGAGGTGATGTGACCCGACTGTGCTGAACCACTCTTCGATGGAACAACACAAACCGATGAAAGCGTCATCCTTTTCAAACGCTTGCCGATTCGGGTGGAGCTTTGCTCGCTCTGAGATGATCTCTCCTTCGAAGATCCCGGAGGAAAGTGCCGCGATCGCTTCTCCATCGATGAGATTCTCTGCGGCACGGGCGAAGAAGTGGAAGGGGAACCGGAAGTCATTCCCGGAAACCCCCAGAAGCACTTTGCCGCCAGGACCTCTGCCTTTCTTCTTGCGTGCGACGAACAGGCGGAATGTAGTAACCCCCGAATCAGGGTTTTTGAACGTCTGGACGGGAAGAGCTTGGCCTGAGAAATCCTGTGCTGTGACATTGTCACGGGTTTCGGTTCTTCCGTCTTTGTGGGTAATCGCCACCGAGATGACAGTTTTGTTGCTCCTCATGGTCATCGCGTAGCGATCTTGAATCCCACCGACTAGCGAGTCCATGTCAACCCTGCTCTGGAACGTGTCATCGGTGAACCCGATGAGGCACATCTCGGATCGCCACTCCACTCGGGTCTTACCGCTACCGACTGGCACTCTCTTGTTGAGAGTCAGATCCGGCCGATCGCGAAGAGGAACCGTGAGGTTCTCCTTTTGCTCGGCGATCTTCTTACTGTCAAACGTCCATTCCCGAAACTCGTTGTTGTAGAGCGCGGCACAGGAAATGAACGTGAACGTATCGCACTTGCCGAGAGGTGAGATGAGACCGATGCCGAATTGGCCCAGACTCCCTTCTCCCTTCCGGCCCGGTTCTGCCACTGAAGCAAGCGCTGCGTTGAACTTTTCAAGGGAGACGCCGCTACCATTGTCTCGCACCGAAAGGTGCCGAGTTTTGTAGTTGATCTTTATCCAGATTCTTTTGGCCTGGACATCTTTGTCGAGAGCGTTCTGGACAAGCTCAAGGATGACCTCAAGCAGAGTCGGGTACATCCCCGCCAGATGAAGAAGAGCACGGCCCTGATTGAATCTGATGGCTGTGTTCCTTGTCGCCGTATGTGTCATGACTACCTCCTTTCTGCCCCTTTGACTAGCGGGACATTTCCCTGCGCGCCCGCTCACTGCAGAGACGGCTGAGCAGATTTGACAATTCGAACAACGCATTGGAACGACCGACCTGAGTTTGTCTCCTGAGGTTTTCCCTTTCGTCCGGACTGTACGTGTCCGAGAGAATCTGTTCAGCCAGAGATCTTGCCGCCAGAATGAGGTGGGCGAGTGCATAAATCTGTTGGCCATGCAGAGAACCGTCATGTCCGTCTCTGTGTTCTCCGCCAGTCGGCGCAAACTTCTCGCCCTCCGTGTGAACACGGACAGGGATGTAGTTAAGTTCTTGTAGAGTCATCCGCCAAGAATCTTGCTTCTCTTTCATCTTTGTCTCTTGAAGAGAGATGAAGGTCTTGATCAGATCTGCTTTCTGATCGGGGGGCTGGATTCTGCCTGTAGACCATCTCAGGATGGTGTTTCTGGTCACTCCGGTGTATTGGCCGACATGGTCAAGAGAAACAACGTCAAGCGCCAACAGAATCGCGAGGTCGCGCTGTGCTTGCGACAGGTTTTCGCGCTCCACAATGGTGTACCCAATCTGCTCCAAGAAATATTGGAGTTTGAGAAGGTTGACACCAGAGGGCATCACGTGTTTCCCGAACCAGTCGTAGCCGGCAGAAAGGCCGATCTTAAGCAATTTGCAAATCTTGTTACGCGGCTTGTAGACCGCTCTCGGTGTATCTCTGCCGACATGGTTGAGACCCGCGGCACTTGAGAAGTGCCTGAGACACGCATCGGTCGTGCCAGTAATTGGCTCTATCATGACGTTTCCTTTCTTTTTTTGACTCGTGGTTCTGAGTACGATGAGGCGCACAAACGTTGTGCGCCCAACTTGAACATACCGCCGTGCGTGTTTAAACCGCGTTGGGAGGAGTTTGCCCTTCAAAAAAAGCAATAATATTTTCCGCCGCCATAGTTGACATTGCCGAACGGGTTTCCAAAGTCGCTGAGGCGATGTGTGGAGTTAAAATGACATTTTGTAATTTTTCGAGTCCCGGATAAACTTTCGGTTCGTTTTCAAAAACGTCTAGCGCCGCGCCGGCAATTATCCCATCGCGCAACGCCTCAAACAGCGCTTTCTCATCCACCACCGGCCCGCGAGAGGTGTTGATCAAATAAGCTGTTGGTCTCATTTTCGCAAGCCGAGAAGTGTTTATCATGTGACGAGTCGAGTCTAAAAGTGGCACATGAATTGAGACAAAATCCGAAGCCGACAACAAACCTTCCACTGACGGATAAAAAGTTGCTTGAAATTCTTTCTCAATAGCTTCATTGGGTTTGATGTCGTAATAAGCGATTTCCATTCCAAAGCCGTTTTTGCCCTGAAAAGCCACTCGCGCGCCGATTCTACCAGCCCCTAAAATCCCCAAGGTCTTCCCTTTTATATCCGTGCCGAGCAAAAGTTCCGGTGCCCAGCCCTCATACTTGCCGTCTCGGACAAATTTGTCGGCCTCTGCCACGCGGTGAGCAATCGCCATTATCAAAGCAAAAGTGTGTTCGGCAACGGTGTCAGTCAGAACATCGGGCGTGTTGGTCACTACAATCCCTCGCCTCTTGGCTTCTTCAATGTCAATGTTGTTGAAACCGACGGCGTAATTGGCAAAAATTTTGGCATTTGGCGATGCCTCAAAAATTTCCGCATCAATTTTATCTGTCAAAAGGCAAAGCACCGCATCATAGGGTTTTTGTTTCAAAGCAGAGACCAGCTCTTCCTTGGATAACACCCTGTCATGCGGGCTGACATCAATTTCATAGCCATTTTCTTTGAGTAGATTTATGCCGGTCTCGGGAACTTTGCGAGTAATAAAGATTTTCATAAAAAAGATAAAAAATTTTCAAATGTATTGATTGGAAATTGGAGTTTGGAATTTGATTGATAATTGAAAATTGATAATTGATAATTCAAGCTGTAGAAAAGCGCTATTACCATTTTAACATCATATTTGCTACAATAACAACCAATGAAACAACTTGATTTCCTCGCTATTGGCGACATCGTCACCGACGCTTTTATAGAGCTTGAAGAGGCCTGGATAGAAACCGACAATCCGGAAAAAAATAAAGAGCTTTGCATGCGTTTCGGCGAAAAATTGCCGTTTCGCGACGTCGTGGTAGTGCCGGCGGTCGGCAACAGCCCGAACGCCGCCGTTGCCGCTCATCGCCTAGGCCTCAACTCTGGCCTAGTTACCAATACGGGCGACGACTCATACGGAGAGGAACAGATAGCGCAACTTAAAAAAGAGGGAGTAAAAACCGATTATGTCCAAATCCACAAAGGGATGAAATCCAACTATCACTTCGTCTTGCGCTACAAAGAAGAGCGAACGATTCTCGTCAAACACCAAGAATATGACTACAAACTGCCAAAGATAGAGCCGCCGCCAAAATGGATTTATTTAAGCTCCTTGGCTTCCAATTCTCTGCCACACCATCACGAGATTGCCGACTGGCTTCGCAAAAATCCGGAAATAAAACTGGCTTTCCAGCCGGGGACTTTCCAAATCAAACTCGGCGCCGAGAAACTGAAGGACTTATATCAATTGAGCGAATTGTTTTTCTGCAACAAAGAAGAAACGCAAGCGATCACCGGGCGGAAAGGGGCCAAACTGTCAGAGCTTCTCAAAGCAATGAAGGAATTGGGGCCAAAAATTGTCGTGCTCACCGACGGACCAGCCGGCGCCTACACTTACGACGGAAAAGAAATCTGGCATATGCCGATGTATCCCGACCCAAAGCCACCGGTAGACAGAACCGGCGCCGGCGACTCTTTTTCTTCAACTTTCACTTGCGCTCTGGCTTTAGGCAAATCAATTCCCGAAGCGCTTGCTTGGGGACCGATAAATTCAATGTCAGTCGTGCAATACATCGGCGCCCAGGAAGGTCTTTTAATTAGGGAAAAGTTGGAAGAATATCTTAAAAACGCTCCGGAAAATTATAGACCGGAAAGATTGGAATGAAAAAGGGCGCCGGTAGCGCCCTCACGAACGATGCGAAGTAGTGATGTTTTAAGTCGCCTTGAGACCGGCGGTTCAACACTAATGCTAGTCGGCCGGCTCACCCTCTCTTTCTCCTTCAGCCAGCACACGAGCGCCGGCGCGAAGTTGCATCCAGCACTCGACCGCACGCTCGAACGCATGGACTTCGTCCCGGGTTGTGCATCGTTCGAGCCATCGGTCCACAAAGCGGTCGTAGTCGTCGCGCGGAATGCGCTCGTGCCGGCACAATTCAACGAACTCATCGTGCGCCTCTTCAAGCCACTCCGGAACAGGGTTTCTGGCGGACATATGCCCTCCTTCGCTTTTGTGCGTGATTTTGTACACCTAAATTCAGTATATCCGGAAATCCTGGAATTACAAATGAGAACCCCTCTGCTCTCGACACTCGCTATCACATGAAAAAACCCGCAACGGAGCGCGCAATAAGTTGACTGGTCTTGCCACCTAACCTTTTGTCAATTTTTTCGACCCAACACTTTTAGCACCGCTTCTTTAACATGTCGGACTTCCATTCCGTAATGATCCAAAAGTTGGTCGGGTAAACCGCTTTGGCCAAACTGGTCATCCACTCCGATAAACTCTATCGGCACCGGATAATTTTTTGCCAAACACTCTGAAACAGCGCTTCCCATTCCGCCCCTGATCTGGTGTTCTTCAACTGTCACAACCGCCCCGCATTCTTTAGCGAAAGAAATTACGGCTTCTTCGTCCAATGGCTTAATTGTTGAAAGATTAAGAACTTTAACTGAAATTTCGTTCTCTAATTCTTTGGCAACGACCAGAGCCTTATGAACCAACGCTCCCGTCGCCACAATTCCAACTTGAGGATTTTTACCATCCCAGAAGATTTGTCCTTTACCTATTTCAAACGGTGTATCAGAAGTCGTAATAATCGGGGTTTTTTCACGAGCCAAACGAATGTAGGTCGGGGAATCAGTTTTCGCGACCGCAATCGTCGCTTTTTCCGCTTCAATTGAATCGCAAGGCGAAAGCACAACCATTCTCGGCATTACCCGCATAATAGCAATGTCTTCAACTGCCTGATGCGTTCCGCCATCGGGACCAACGGAAATCCCCGCGTGCGAGCCGGCGATTTTTACCGGTCGGTCGTTATAGCAAATTGTTGTCCGGATTTGCTCCCAGTTCCGCCCAGGAGAAAACATCGCGTAAGAAGTAATGAAAGGAATTTTTCCCATCGCTGCCATGCCGGAGGCAACCGTAGCCAAGTTCTGCTCGGCAACGCCAATCTGAACATAGCGTTCCGGAAACTTGTCCCGGAAAAGATGCATCTGGGTTGACTCGGTTAAGTCCGCGCAAAGTCCGACAACTCTTTCGTCATTCTCCCCTGCTTTGAGCAGTCCTTTTCCAAAACCCTTCCGAATCGGCTCCTGTTCAACTTCTTTACTGAAAATATTAGGATTTAATTTTGACTTTGAATGCAACATAATTTATTTCAAAACCCTTTCATTTTTCTAATTTTATCTAAATTCTATTCTCTATAATCTAATTTCTATTCATGCTCGCTTTTTACTTTACCACCAAAGGTTCGCAGTTCTTTTAAAGCCATCTCGGCTTCTTCTTTGCCCGGCGGTTTGCCGTGCCATTCAAATTTTCTTTCAAATTCTCTGACTCCTTTTCCAGGAATCGTTCTAGCTAAAATAACCGACGGCTTGTTGAAAACAACTTTCGCTTCATTTATAGCATTATTAATCTCCTCAAAATTATGCCCATCTATTTCAATTACGTGCCAATTCCATGATTCCCATTTAGCCACTAAAGATTCCAAAGGCATTATATCTTCCGTAAAACCATCAATTTGAATATTGTTTCTGTCTACTATGGCAATTAAGTTATAAAGTCTTTCTTTCGCCGCAAGCATTGCCCCCTCCCAAGAATTTCCAGCGTCTAATTCGCCGTCAGACATTAAGCAATAAAAAAAACGGCCGGAAGAATTTGCGTGATCCATTCTATCGGCAATCGCCATACCGACTGCCTGCGAAAGTCCGGACCCTAAAGGGCCAGAGCTTGTTTCAAGCATAGGCAAATATTCGCGATGCGGATGACCTTGAAGCCGGCTTCCAAATTTTCTTAAAGTTTTTAACTCTTCCACGGAAAAATATCCGGCATGAGCCATTGTCGCGTAAAGAACCGGACAAATATGCCCGTTTGAAAGAACAACTCTATCCCTGTCTTCCCATTCGGGATTTTTAGGATCATGTTTCAAAGCGTGAAAATAGAGAGTCGTAAAAACATCGGCCATGCCCAAAGGGCCAGCGGTGTGTCCGGAACCAGCTTCCAAAAGCATCTCAATTATTGATTGCCTGATATTATTGGCAATCCCCGCTAGTTCGTCTTTTTTCTGGTCGGTTAGTTTGTGGGACATGTAACTAGATGTTAGATAGTTAGGTTTTAGTTATCAGAGGGGCTCCAGATACCTCCTTCTACATCTCCAAAATTAGGATCGTTCAACAAAAGAATAAATTCTTCTAACTGTTCCCTACGAAGATTCGCTTCTATTCTTTTAGGCTCTTCTGACTTAACGTTTATCACGAGAAAGCCTTTATTTATTCCAAAACACAAAAATTCAACACTAAAATCACGGCTTCTCAAGTTTTCGTCGGGAAAGGTTTTATAGATAAACTCTTGTATTGCTAGGCTAATCTTTCCTTTATCAATCGGATTTTCTGTTTTTAAAACAGGTGGGAAATCTTCTGGAGTATTGCCTTTCTCAAAACTTATATCTCTTTTTTTAGATTCATCACTTTCTCCTAAATTTTCAAATCTATTTTTCATATGAAATATTTTTTTAACTTTATAACTACTAAATTCTAACATACTAGGTTCCAACTTTCCTTAATTCTTCTATAGTATTTTTTATATTATCACTTTCAAAGATTGCCGAGCCGGAGACCAGACGAGTGGCGCCGGCTTCTACCAATAGCGGAGCGGATTCCAAGTTAACTCCGCCGTCAACACTCACAACTGCTTCGGGAAATTTTTCTTTAAGTTCTCTGATTTTTAAAATTACCCTTTCATCAAACGGCTCTCCTTGAAAACCAATTTGAGCTATACCCATAAACTGCACAAAATCCAATTCAGAAACAAAAGGATAAATCTGGTCGTTCTCCGTATCAATATCAAGCGCCAAGCCAAGCCCAATGTAAAGCGCTGAATCCTTTGAAACCAACCGGCTTCTAAAATCTTTTATCAACGAACCAATATTGTCTGTTGATTCAATATGAAAAATTATTCTTTTGGCGCCGGCAATAACCCAGTCAAACCAGACATCTTCCGGCCTTTTAATCATCAAGTCAACCTCAAAATCAATCTGATCCCAAAAAGGAAATTCTTTTTCTTCCTTTTTAATTGCGACAAAATCCGTGTCTTCAGAATTTAAAT
This sequence comes from Candidatus Paceibacter sp., assembly GCA_020724885.1. GTDB lineage: Bacteria > Patescibacteriota > Minisyncoccia > Phycocordibacterales > BOKC01 > BOKC01. The sequence continues at coordinate 26,358 of DYGD01000006.1, forward strand.
ACGGCCAAGACGGTTTAGGTGTCAATTTCCCATCCATCACATCAATCTGCACCAAAGGAGCGAGTCCTACGACTTGAGACATTTTGTCCTTTAAATCGTGAAAATCTTTGGGAATGATTGCTGGAATTATTTCAACCATAATTTTTGATTGTGGCATAATGTGAATAAATACTTGACATTCTTTTTGGTTTTGATAGTATGGACTCACAAATGGCTTCGGCCCGACTCCACCGTAAGGTGGAGGAAATAAACAAGAAACTCAAGGCAACAATGCCTTGAGTTTCTTGTTTAACTGCTGAAATTCTTCATCTTTCATCGTTCCAATATGGCGACTTAATCTCCTAGCATCAATGAGGCGGACTTGAGATAAAATAGCAACACTTGTTGTGTTTTCATCAAAGGGAAAGGCAAAGTAATATTTACTTCTTTTTTCAGTCTTAGACAGAGGAACAGCTAAAAAAATTTCGTTGTTAAATTTCCGAATAATAACCACTGGTCGCAGAAAATCTTCGCCTTGGCCATCCTGCTCAAATCCCACATTAGCTCCCACATAACAAAACCAGATTTCTCTTTCATGAAAAAAAGGACGTCTCTCAATGGAATGAATATTTTTCTTTTTTAAATTCCAACTATCAAAATCTTTAGAGGAATCTGAGTCAATTACCGACTTATTAACCAGAAATTCCAACTTCTCCAGTCTACGCTTATGCCGCTCATCTTTTGAGAAATCGGTTTCCAGCCACAACTTCACCGCTTCAATTGCTTCTGTCTCTTTGAGAAAACGCGCGCCAAGCGAGAGAATATTTGCGTTGTTATGCTCCCGAGAAAGTGTCACTATATCTAAACTGCTCCCGTAAAAAACTACGGCGCGAACGTTTGTAAATCTATTGGCGCAAATTGCTTCGCCTTGTCCAGAGCCACCAAAAATTATGCCTCGACTGTTTTCCGGATTTTCCGAAACTGCTTTGGCTACTGGAGCTATGTAGTCGGGATAATCGTCTTCCGGGTTTAATTCAAAAGCGCCTTTATCTTCCACTTCATAACCCCCAGCCAAAAGAAATTTTTTAATTTCCTCCTTTAATTCAAACCCTGCGTGGTCGGCGCCTAAAAATACTTTCATGAAAAATTAGGTAATAATAAAATGGAAAAATTTTTGTTATCTTGTAAATCTCACTAACAAGATCTATAGCTTTCTGCCAAACAGTCCAATCTTTATGATCCCGCATCATTATTATTACTTATTTACTGCTTGTCCCGCTTTAATCACATGCTCTACCAGAGTATGAGTATACCCCGCCTCATTGTCATACCAAGTCATCACCTTCACCAGATTACCATCAATAACTCTGGTAAGTTCAAGGTCGGCAATAGAGCCATATTTGCTTCCTAAAATATCAGAAGAAACGAGCGGGTCGCGGGTAACGGCAAAAATTCCCCGCCATCTGTCTTCTTTGGAAGCATCCTCTAAAATTTTATTTACCTCTTCAACTGTTGTGTCTCTTTTGGCGATGAAAGTGATATCGGCAATAGAGCCGGCTAAGACCGGAACTCTTAGAGAAATTCCATCAAATTTTCCTTCCAATTCTTTTATAACCTTTGTTGTCGCCTTAGCCGCGCCGGTGGAAGTCGGAATAATATTTTGTCCGGACGCTCTGCCGAGCCGAGGGTTTTTTGCGTTCGGACCGTCAACAACCGACTGACTGGCCGTTACGCCATGCACCGTGCTCAAAATTGCTTTTTCAATTCCCAACTTTTTATTCAAGATTTGTACAACCGGACTGCCAGCATTAGTAGTGCAAGAAGCGTTTGAAGTGATATTGCAGGTTTTTAAACTTTCTTCATTTATACCCATCAAAACGGTCGCTTGCCCTTCGCCTGCTTCATCTTTGGCAGGGGCAGTGATCACCACGCGTCTGGCACCAGCTTCCAAGTGCACTTTAGCTGATTCAAACTTGGTGAATGCACCAGTGGATTCGACTACCACATCAATGTCCAAATCCTTCCAAGGCAAAGCCATCGGGTCCTTTTCGCTGAAGAAAAAAAACTTTTTGCCATCAACGATCAGAGATTTACCGCCGTCACCGACTTCAACTTTAAAATCGCTCTTGCCATAAACCGTGTCGTACCGCAAAAGGTAGGCAATATTTTCAACATCGCCAAGGTCGTTTATCGCAACTATATCCAACTCATCACGCTGGCGAGCCGCCTTAATAAAGGCCCTACCGATTCTCCCAGCGCCATTAACAGCAATTTTTATTTTTTTCATTTAAAATCCAATTTTTAACTCTTTGTGGCCGCGGGTACGACCTGAACCAGTTCGTCTACCTCGCAAACTCCGGCAACACAAGCCAATTCTTTTTTGGCTTCGGTTTCATCCTGTTTTTCATAAGTCATAATTTTTGAGAAATCTATGTGCTCCATCCGAGCCGCCATATCTTTATATATCTTCTCGTCTATTTCTTCAAAAGGCGCCAATTGATAAACATGGTTGTCCCGTGGCAAGAAAGACAGACCGCCAATCATGTCCCAGTTTTTATAAAGCCAGTTTGCGACTTCAATCCATTCGTTTTCGCCAATAGAAACCGTCACCGAAGGATTGTGTTCGGTGTAATTTTCTTTCACCAACTTCCAATACTCCAATTGTTCTATAGCGGATAAATCATTTTTGAAAATATGCGAACCGGCAGGCGACTTCACCGGAAACTCAAACACGTAAGTATAAGCACTCTCCATTGTCTGTCCGACCTCTGGCTTGTAGGGCACACCTTGGTCGCGCAACATTTTGAAGAGAGAGTCGGTGGCAGAGATCCTGATCCGTCTGATGTAATATTTTGAGTGTCTCGGGTGCATACCAGAAGAGCAATCAACCATCTGCGACAAAGTTCCTGATGGCTTAACGCAGGTGATACAGGTTGAGGCATTGATGCCAAATTTCTTGGCATACTGTCGATTGATTTTTATTGACTCATTCCTCAATACTTTCAAAACCTTTTCGTCTCTCAAAGACGGGCAGTCCCAATGGCCGGTGATTGATACACCGAGTAATCTTTCCGATTCACAATTCTCTTTCCACTTCTTAGAGATGTATGGAAAATTAGTGAGAGTTGACTGGTATGTCCCCAAAATGGTAGCCAACCTCATCTTTTTCAGGAGTGTTTCAAGGTTGTCTTCTTTTCTGGCAACAATTTCCGAAAGATTGCAAAACTGCTTTGATTGCAAAATAATCTCGCCACAAGGATTGGTCCCGATTGAGCCAATAATATTCCCGCCTTGGCTGTCAAAATAACCTTCCGGACTCTCTTTCAGCACCTTAATCCTCCTTTCTGGTAGGGTTTTAGCTAATGAACCTCTATTGAAAATCCCTCGCTCGCCACTTCCGGACTTCATAAGCGCAATCCATTCTTCCAAAAACTCGGTGCTGGTTGGCTTATTGGTATAAACCGCCGAATTATTAGCCAAACTTCTTTGGGGTTCAGTGATATAGAACTGGCCTTTTTTGGCGTCGCGAATCTCTTGATCGTCAAAATCAGAAAGAGAAATCATGGCACTTCTTCTGACGCCACCGGAAACCACACAATCGCCGATCATACATATAATATCGTGAACGTCTATATTTGAAAGTCGCTTTCCTTGTTTCTTCAGCATTTTGTCGCGGGTAAAACTAAGGAGTCGCTTCAAAGGTTCCGGGCCGGAGGCCTTGCCACCCATTGTTTTGAGACGTTCACCGGCCGGACGGATTTTTGAATAATCAAATTCAATATCATTCCCTTCCGCCCATGTCTTCATTCCCAAAACAAAAGCATTGCACCACCCCTCTTTGCTGTCTTCTATCGTATGGACCGGCAAGCTTTTGCCGGTTTGAATTTTTATCTGCGGAAATTTTTGGACATTCTGACTTTCAGCCGACCAACCAACTCCAGTGCCACACATTGACACATACATTATCTCGGTTAAATCCTGAAAATTTTCCGGCGCAATGTAAGAACAATTATACGCACAAACGTTTGTGGAGCGAGCCGCCTTGCCGGAAAATTGCAAAAGTCGCATTGACGGCATCGCTTGATGTTCCAGAATACCTTCTCGGATTTCCTGATATTCATTCTTGCTTAATTTGTTGCCAAGATTTTCTTTCATAAAATCAACATAGCGATCAACAGTTTCAATCCAGGTTTCTCTTCTTTGTTCCGATTCAATCCAACGAGCATAAGTTCTGTAATAAACAAATTCTGCCAAAGAGTTTTTAAAATATTTTTTACTTTCCGCCGCAAGTTTCCTGACCTTCTCTGGAACTTGCATACCAACCATTCTCATTTTATTTCTTTGCTCGCGATAGAGAATATATGATTTGGCTGTGGCAATATATTCGGAAAGCATTAATTCCTTTTCAACGGAATTTTGGATTCCTTCAACTGTTGGCAGAAAGTTCGGATGTTTTTTTGAAATTCTGACTAGATCAGCCAGAACTTTGTTGGCAACAATTTGCGCTTCTTCTAAAGATCCCTCTCCGGTCGCCAACATTGCTTTGTGAATCGCATTTGAAACTCTATCAATGTCAAAATCTACGACTTCGCCGCTTCTCTTTTGAACTTTTTTTATAAGATTCGACCTTTTACCCTTCGGTTTTGCAGTTTTTACCATATTGCTTTCCTGTTTAGATTAATAAAATATTTTGCCAATACATTTTACCCCAAAAAAGTTTTCCACAGAACACAAAAAAGCTGTTTTTTACGACTCAATGAAATAAAACAATGCTCTTGTAAAGACAGATCGAGTCCGCCCTCAAAATACATTGGAAAATAAGAGCCACTGACCCTTACTTTCCGAGGGAAAAAACGTCAAACTGAAAGCTAGGCGGTTAATTGTGGAAAACTTTAGTTGAGTTGAACTGTTTCGCCATCTTTAATTCTGTTTTTTCCCAAAAATCCGGCATTGACTTCCAACACATAGAGCGCCGGTGAAGAGGGGTAAAAAACTTGCGGATAAGTATCAGGCGACACCGAGCGACTTGAATTAATTATCTTTAATTCTTCATCTAGCCAGACAATATCAATAGGAAAATTCATTTCTTTCATCCAGATTCCGTGCCAACCAGGTTCATCAAATATAAAAAAGAGTCCCGTATTTTCGTTAAGACCTTCTCGACCGGACAGACCGCGCGCGCGAAGTTCTGGGGAGTCGGCAATTTCCAATCTGATAGTTGCGCCGTTATCAAACAACAACTCGGTAAAGGAATTTTGGAAATTTTCTTTCTGGTTCTCAACTCCCAATAAAGAGTTTTCCCATCGCCAGACAAAAAACATAAAGATCAGAAATAACAGAATTACCAGCAGTGCGGTGAGGATTTTGTTTTTTTTGTATTTATTCGCCACGATTTTGAATTTTTATTAAAATTTTATCTTATCGTTTATTTTCAGACAGATAAGCTTCCAATCCATCCTTAACCTCCGGGTGTTCCAGTCCAAGTTCTATTTGAGCAATGATGAATTGCAGTTTGTTGCCACAATCAAATCTTTTGCCGCTGATTTTTTTACTACGCAAAACTGCTCCGCCTTCAATCAATTTCATAAAAGCATCCGCCAAACGTATTTCGTCATCTTTACCTCCTTTCAATTCCTTAAGTGTCTGAAAAACCTGCGGGGTGATGATAAATCGCCCGACAACTCCGAGATCGGACGGAGCATCTTTGACTTCTGGCTTTTCAACGAATTTTTTTACTAATAAGACATTGTCTCCAAGATCCTCGCCGCCAACCATGCCGTAGCTTGAATACCGGCTCTCGTGAATTTGTTCAACTGCCACCACCGGATTTCCATATTTATAAAAAGTGTCAATTAATTCTCCAATCGCCGGTCTTTGGCCAGTAATAATGTCATCACCAAAAAAGACAGCGACTGACTCATCATCACCAACAAAAGGAAAAGCTGCGAGGATAGCATGGCCGTCACCTAGTGGTTTGTTCTGACGGACAAAAGCAAACTTGGCCAGTTTGCCTATTTTTCTAATTTCTTCAAGTTCAGCTTGCTTGCCGCTCTGATCCATGCGGTATTCAAGTTCAAAATTGCGGTCAAAGTGGTCTTCAATCGCCCGCTTGCCAATGGCAGTCACAAAAATTATTTCTTCAATGCCGGCCGCTACCGCCTCTTCCACAATATATTGAATGACCGGCTTATCAACTACAGAAAGCATCTCCTTGGGCTGGGCTTTTGTCGCTGGCAAAAAACGAGTTCCCATTCCGGCCACCGGAATAATGGCTTTTTTTATGGTCTTAATCATCTCTCCTCTACAAACTATACCAAAGATTCTTCTTTTGTGCAGAAAACGCCTCGCCACACCAGTCAGCTCATTGTCGACAACACCGACTCTCACAACACAAGTATCAAAACTTTCTTCCAGCAATTAATTTTCTCCTGTGCGGAGGAGGAGGGATTCGAACCCTCGACACCTTTCGGCATACTCGCTCTCCAAGCGAGCGCACTAGACCACTATGCGACTCCTCCGCACAAGAGAAAATTTAAATTGAAAAGAGTTCTCGATTTTAGACAGGCATGTGCATTAGACCACTCTGCCATCTCCCCGCCATAAACGGAATGAATAAATCAAAAAAACCTACAAATTATAAAAAGTTCAAGCTAGATAGAACTATAAACTATTAGGCTGATCAGCGCAAAAAAGATTGAGAGATATAAAAGCAGGGCGGCTAAAGACAGAATCCAAGGCAAAGGCAGGACCACAAAAAGCAAAACTAGGCCGACCCCAAACGATTGCAAAACCATTTTTATTTTGCCCGGCAAAAGAGCGGTGATCGTCTGCCCGCCTTTCCGAATTTTTATCAGAGCGTTTAAAATTAAAAACAATTCAATGGCAACGATAACCGCCATTAAGAAAAAACTCAAGTAAATAGAAACCGCCACCGCACCGACACTGCCGATTAGAAGTTTGTCGGCCAGCGGGTCGTGCAATTTACCCCAGTCGGTTATCTGCTGTCTGGTGCGCGCCAAAGAGCCGTCTACCGCGTCGGAAAAAGCTGAAACCGAAAATAAAATGATACTCCAACCGTGGTAGCCGGAGAGCAAAAGATAGAGAATAACCGGAATGGAAAGATAACGGAAGGTGGTAACATGATTTGGCAAAACGGTTTTGGGAAACAGGTACAAAAGCGAATGCGCCAAAATTTTGTCAAAGAAATTCGGTTTTTCGGAAACGGTTGAATGAATTCTCAAATTTTCAAACATTTTGTTGCTGTTACCCACGCAATGCTCTTATCCTTTCTTGCGCCGGTGGGTGTGTGGAAAATAATTTATTCATAAATCCGGCAAAACCCTGCGCGCCGAAAGGGTTGGAAATAAAAAGATGAGAAGTCGCATGACTGGCATGTCTCATCGGCCGGCTGTAATTTGAAATTTTTTCCAGAGCGGAAGCAAGACCTTCCGGATAGCGAGTCAAAAGCGCGCCGGAAGCGTCAGCCAAAAACTCTCTTCTGCGCGATACGGCAAGCTGAATAACTTTTGCGGCAATCGGCGCTAAAATTATCGCCACAATTGCCAAAACCATAAGCCAACCGGCTCCTTTGTCCCGTCTACCGCCACCGAAAAAAGCCATCCGCCATGAGATATCCGCCAAAATAGCAATAAAACCGACCAGAGTGACGGCAATTGTTGAGACCAGCATATCTCGGTTGCCGATGTGAGAAAGCTCGTGAGCGATAACACCTTCAAGCTCCGTTCTGTCCAGTATTTGAAGCAAACCGGTTGTCACCGCCACTGCTGAATGTTTAGGACTTCTTCCAGTAGCAAAAGCGTTTGGCGCCGGATCATCAACAATATAGAGTTTTGGCATCGGAAGCCCGGCCGTAATTGAAAGATTTTCAACAATGTTCCAAAGCTCGCGGTGAGAATCGCGGGAAACCGGCTTGGCCCGGGTTAATTTAATGACAATTTTGTCAGAATACCAGTAGCTGAAAAAATTCATTAGGATGGCAAAGGCGACAGCGATGTAAAGAACGCTAGGCGAGTCAAAATACCAGCTGATAAGCCAGCCAACAAAAATAACGACCACCAAAAAGAAAAACATCAAAAACCATGTTTTGCGAACGTTTTTGTCTTTTTCGTTATAGATGTTCATAATTAACCAACAACTAACAACCTTTACTACCTATGCCCATACAACCTATACCACCTATACAACAAAAAACTAAAAATTGTGTTGTAGAGGTTGTTGGTTGTAGAGGTTGTAGAGGTTTTATTGATGCCTTATCACCAACGTTTTGGCAATAATATCGTGGAGTCCTTGTTTTTTCTTGGTCCAACCAATCATTAGGTAGCCGATGAAGAGAATAATAGCAGAAATTATTTTGGCAAAATGCCGGCCGGTGGCTCGCCAAAAGGAAAGTTTTCGTCCATGGTCGTCGGTAACTTGAAGATGCAAAACCATTTTCCCGGGAGTCGCCTGCTTAACCGAACTTTCAAAGAAAGCGAAGTAAAGCCAAGCGCCTAAAGTGTTGAAAATTCCGGCGGCGTTTCCAAAAATAAAAGACAAAATACTTACGGCAACACCTAAAATAACCATATCTATAATTCCAGCGCCAAATCGCCGCCAAAAACCAGCATAAAGAACTTCCGGCAAAGCGGCAACAGACGCGGTGGCTTGCGGATTTCCTGAAGAAACCCCTTGGTCAGGAGTGGGTGTGTTTGATTGATTTTGTTCCATAAATTTAATTTTTAGAAATTAAAAATTTCCCACAATTTTCTAAAACTGCACGGCTACCGGTTCTTTAGCCGCCGCTTCACCCTCCCCCAGCTCAAAGAAATCCCTTCTGGCAAACCTAAACATTTTAGCGACAATGTTTGCCGGGAAGGATTCAATGCCGATGTTTAGGTTTCTGACGTTGGTGTTGTAAAAACGGCGCGCCGCCTGAATTTTGTTTTCGGTGTCAGAAAGCTCTCGCTGAAGTTCCAGAAAATTTTGATTGGCTTTAAGGTCGGGATAATTTTCAGCCACGGCAAAAAGCGACTTCAAAGCGCCGGCGAGTATCCCTTCGGCTTGGGCCACACCTTTAATGTCACCCTTGACTTCGGCATTCATGGAGCGAGTACGAGCTTCGGTTACTGATTCAAAAACGCCTTTTTCATGCGCGGCGTAACCTTTTACCGTATTCACTAAATTAGGAATAAGGTCATATCGCCTTTTTAATTGGACATCAATATCGGCCCAACTTTCCTTGGCGCGATTGACCAAACGAACAAAACGATTGTAGGCCATAATGACCCAGAGAACGATTAGAACTAAAATTCCTATTAAGATGTATGTGAAATTCATGATAAATGATTTATGACTGATAACCCCAGTAGTAGAAAATTTTATTTTCACTACAGGGCAAGCTTATAACTGAATAACTGCTACATAATACCACGCCCTAGCAATAGAACATAGGGATTAGAAAACAGAGTTATGTAGTACAATACTATAGAGAAACCGTAACAGCAATGATTTTTGCTTCGTCTATTTCCCGATCTATATTCACAGCAAAATATTTTAATTTACTGCCATCGTCGCTAAATACAGGTCGAGTAACATCATCGTACCATCCCATCTTTTCACCGTTTAAGATAACTACCTCCCTAGTTGTATCCCACCACTCTCTTCTTTCCCACTCTGGGGATCTCAGGGTGATAACATAAGCGTAGTTTTTGCCATCAGGGCTGAAAGAGAAATCTCTAACAGAGAACCCATGTTCCTGTCTCTCTCCATCTATAACGAAAAACCTCTCTGACGGTGTTTCTTCTGTAGAGTAGGCATACCTATTGCTGTCCAGACTAAAATTGATTTCTCTGATAGAACCATAGGGGAGAGAACCGTAAGGACCCTCTTCTCTATTGCTTCCTCTCTTGTTAAGAATAAAATAGCTCTTTTCGTCCCATCTAGCCATATAAGCAAATGATTTGCTGTCCGGACTAAAAATTACATTTCCTACCGAAGAAAAAGATTTAAGCTCTTCTCCATCAACAATAACAAACTTTTCTTCTCCCCTTCCTGCGCTGTAGGCAAACCTATTTCCATCTGGACTAAAAATCAATCTTGTAGATGTTTTATCGTATCTCTCTTGCTCCTCTCCATTTATGACAACAAATTCCTCGTTTCCAATAGCAGCGCTATAGGCAAAATCATTTTGAGAACTGAAATATGCCATACTGACTTTTTCATACAAACTTTGTTTTACTCCATTAAGTACAAAATAGCTGCCACCTGCACCTTTTACTCTATAAACATAACTTTGGCTATCTGGACTAAAAATAATCCCTTCTTCGCCTATTTGCCAACCATCGATATCTTCTCTTTCCCCGTCTACCACAACAAAGGGCCTACCACCATGTCTGTCTCCTTCCCACCCAACATAGGCGAATCTTTTACTGTCAGGACTAAAGCTTGCGTTAATAGTAGAGGGATGGAAGGTCTTAGACAGCTCTATTTTTTTGCCATCACTAAAAATCAAGAAGGTTCTATATGACACATAAAAGTCTGAAGCTGTTTCGGATATTTCTTGGGCTGTGTAAACAAACTTTTTGCCGTCTGGACTAAATAAAATATTTTTTTGGGTAGGACTCTCGATTTTTGTTGTGTCTGTAGTAAATCTCTCCACCCAATCATGTCTTTCTAATTCCTCCCTATTTAATACAATAAATTCTTGATCTCCTTGCCGGGCTATATAGGAAACGCCTTGTTCATCCAAGCTAAGATATTCAATAGAGTCATATCTATTATGCTCCTCCCCGTTTAAAACCACGAATTGTTTTTCACCCTCATATCTTACAAAAGCAAAATTTTTACCGTGCGGATCTGTCGAAATACGATGAAATTGACCTGTACCGGTAAAAGAGTAAACTATTGTTTCTTGCTTTTCGACAACTTTTTCTGTGGATGTTTCCTCCCTCTCCCCAAAACCACTAAACACAAAATATCCTCCGACGATAAGCGCGACAACGGCTAAAATAACTATCCCGATAATTAAAGGTGTTTTGTTTTTCGGAGCATTAACCTCCTGATTTTGAAATTCTGCTTGTGGAGTTTGATTTTCCGGTGGCATGGAATTAGTTTTTAGTTTATCAAAAAAATTTCAAACTGGATAAAAGTTATCAACTCCTCTCTACCTAGATTTTGGAATAAAACTGACGCTGTCTTCATCAAAAAACATTAGCAAACAACTTCTCTTCTTTTCATCCGAACCGGTGAAGCTACCAAATACCTCACACAATCTTAATTGGTAAAAAAAATCAAGACTAGAGATGTCCTCTACTACTATCCTAAAGGGACTAGTTTTTGATACGACAGGTAATGGAATTTCTGCTATGAATCTTTGATGGAAATCAACTGCTAACGGTTCTAGTTCTCCAGTAGCAGGAATAACCCGTGGCCGAAGATAGGGTTCTATGGTAAAAATGCAAAACTCCTGGAAGGTAGCATTCAAAGGAATATCTGTAATAGAATCCGGAGGCACAACGGCTATTTTCTCATCTGACAGCTGAACACAGAAATCTATCAGCTCCTTGGCATCTGTTTTGTCCCCCGGACCCAAACCTGGAGAATCAAAGATTATGTCTCTCAAACAAAAGTCAGGGCCGGCCGTTTTTCTTCCTGAAGGAGTTGTAATGCTAAGCTGAATTTGACCTAAAAGACACTTTTCAACTATAGAAGAGTCGGCGGTTTTGTCTGAAAGAACTACAACTGGAATCGAAAGTGTGAATACTAGCACCAAGGGCATTGCGTAGAAAACAATGACGGATAAAATCAATCTTCTTATTAACCACAACAAAAAGACAAAAACAACGTACCAAAAAACAAAAGCGAACGCTGGAATAAGTATTTGTGCTCCAAATGCTAGTGACATAGAGCGTGTTAATAAAATAATTACAGAAAATATTACTTCTGGAAGAAAAAGTATACCTCCTGAAATTTTGTAAAATAGATTTACTTCTGCATCGAAACTATAAGGATTTAATGTTTGATATAAAACGTTATTAAAATACGAATACAAAATTGCAGACGACAAAACCAGAGAAAGAAAAACAGGAAATATAAAAACCGCCCAATTTGAAGGCCTTCTCTTCCGCGCCGGTTCCACATTTAATTGAGCTTGATTTTCCGAGGGCATAAGTTAAACGTTAGTTTTATAAATCATCAAACTCGTCTACCGATAGTCCGGCCTGCCTGACAACAATGTTATAGAGTGTCCCAATCGGTATATCTTTAGAACTATGTACCGGAACAGTCACAATCCTAGACCCGTCTTTGCTCTTAAGGTAAAGGTGGCTCCCCCGCTGATGCGTCTCAGAAAAACCGGCTTTCTTGAGTTTTTGAATGACTTTTCTTGCCGGCAGTCGTTTGAGCTTACCCATGGAATTTAAACAGCTTCTGGAATAAAAAGTTTGATGTAAGTACCTTCAGTATGAAAAGCTGGTTTAGGAATTTCTTTCTGTTCTTTAACAAGCACCTCCAAATAACCCAAGGCCGCTTCTCTGACATTGGCTTCCGCCTCGGCAAAGGAATCACCAAAAGAAGAAACATGGTTAAGCTCCGGAATGGTAGCAACTACCTGCCTTGTTTCTTTATCCACTTCATATTCAATTTTGTACTGAAACTCTTTTGACATGCTTCTATTATAACACTTAATTTGCTTGAAATCCAAGAATTTGTATGCCGTATCTAGAATTTATTAACCTCCTGATTTTGAAATTCTGCTTGTGGAGTTTGATTTTCCGGTGGCATGGAATTAGTTTTTAGTTTATAGCCCTTAGTTTTGTTTATCCATAAACTCTACGAAATATTTAGCAAAAGCGCGAAAGACATCCGGAGCTTTTTGGAGATAATCATGAATTTTTACTTCATCAATTTTATCGTAATCGTGAACCAAAAAATTCCTAAATTTCGCCATATCAATATTTTCATCCGCAAACTGTCTTGGGACAATTTCACTTTCCCCAAGCATTCGCACCACGTCTTTGTATTCTTCCGCGGTTTTGCCGACTACTTTTGATAAGAAATGTTGTCCAACATCCAAAATTATCGTTATGCCTATGAGTAAATTGAACATAGCAACATTATTCAATTTAAAATCTTTTACAAACTCGTCTTTTGGAGAACGGGACACTTCCTCAAGTATTTTAATTACTTCCTTGAGGCGGAACAGTTTGCTGTTCATTGATTCTTTTTCAAACAATTTCATATTTCTTGTTTATACTGGTAATTTGCCAAAGCTACCATCTTTTAGCTCCTGCCTTAAAACATTGTCGCGAATACGCCTTAATTCTTTTGTATCTTCGTACTCTCTGACAATCATCCGTTCTAGCGCAAAACGGGCATCAGAATCTACATCAAGAATCAACTCTCCGCCAAATATCGCTTGATATTTTATAAGAGGTCCGCGAGCGGTTTTGAGATCTATGACATCGGTATCAACAACTCCTAATTCTCTTGTAATATCAAAAGAGAGTTTCATTCTTTTATTAAAGTTGTCCTGCCCAAAAGCATCTTCGCCGAAAAGCACGCCGACATCAATATCAGAATGTGGCCCCATTGTGCCCCGAAGGGCTGAGCCAAAAAGATACCCGACAATTACGCCGTGCTGTTCCATAATTTCCGCTATTCTTTTTTTATCTTTCTCGTTCATATCAATAACTATACCATAAAGTTGATGAAATTTTAACGGCTTTCTTAAAAATCCCCCCGCCCCGACTAAAGTCGGGGCGGGGGGATTTTTTTTTCTAATTTCTATTTT
>DYGD01000007.1 GCA_020724885.1 Candidatus Paceibacter sp.
GTCTCGTCCTATCCTCGCGGTTTTACCGTGGGGGTGGGACGAGACAAAACTTTATAAGTTTAAAAAATTAATTTTATGGCAAAAAGAAAGACAGGGGTCGGGAAGAGGCGGGCTTCTCGTTCTAAAAAAACCAAGAAGCGATTAGCCAAAAAGCAAGCGATGCTTGCGGAGAGAGCCGCCAAAAAAGACGCCGTTAGTTCCCGGCGCAAAAGCTTATGAAAATTTCGGATTTTCTGAAACTCGCGGTTTCCATTGGCTCACCTTTTTTGGCTGGATTTGTCGGTTCAATATTTACGGTCTCGGCTATTCCTCTTTGGTATCAAGACCTGTTGAAACCGTCGCTCAATCCGCCGGCTTGGGTTTTTGGCCCCGTTTGGACAATTCTTTTTGTCTTAATGGGAATAAGCGCTTTTTTGGTTTGGCGAGCTGGATGGCAAAAAAGGGAAGTCAGGGTGGCTTTGGGGTTATTCGGAATCCAACTTGTTTTCAATGCTTTTTGGTCTGTCATATTTTTCGGCTTGAAGAGTCCGGGTTGGGCATTCGCGGATATTATTGTTTTATTATTTTTTGTAATCTGGACGGCAATCGCTTTCTTTAAAATATCAAAAACCGCCGGCTACATTTTTTTACCGTATATTCTTTGGATAAGTTTCGCGACGTACCTAAATTTATCCATTTGGGTTCTAAACTAAAAAAGCGGTTCAAAATCCGAACCGCCCCTTTCTAATTTTTTGACTTTGCATAATCCGGCCTTGTGATAATCTTTTTTCCTAGACGAACACCAACAACAAGAAGGGAGGAAAGATGATCGCAGGAACCTTTGAGGCGTTTGCCGGAATCCCGGAATATGTCGCGGTCAACAAGAGAATCATCGGAAGTTGTTTGCAACCATGGGTGTCAGAGTCGATCGTCTTCTGGATGTTGCGTCCGGAGTCGGAACTACGGCCAGGATTTTCCTTGACACTCTCTCTAGTCAGAAAATCCCGATGCCTGACGTGGTGTGCCTGGATGAATCTGTCCTCTCTCTTTGTTTGACAGGGCAAAATCTTCTGGAAATCTTGCCCGAGGAAAAGATGGGTTTGGTCTGCCAAAGGATCCAAGAGGCGACTGGTCTGGCGCGGATGTTTCCCAACAAAGAACCTTTTGACCTCGCCACTTGGGGGAACGGGATTCACTACCTTTCTCCGGAAGACCAGAGGTCGGCTCTGTGCAACATCCGTGACAATTTGCGCCCCGGTGGTTTCCTCGGCATCTCAACCGCTTTTCATCAGGAGGCGATACCCGAAGAGACCAAGCCGTTCTACAAGGCGCATATCTCTGGGGCGGTTCGGATTCTCAGGGAAAAAGGGATTGAACGGGATAAAACCGTTCCCAGTCCGGAAGCGGCACGCTACCGTCCTGCTTCACATTACCGAGAACTTCTTTCCGATGTCGGATTCAAGGTTGTCAGCGAGGAGTCCTTTCTTGCCATGACAACCGCTGACTTCTGGAGGGGCTTGAGCGACTACGACCAGTATGCCTCCGGCGCTCTGCACGGTTATCCGCTGGAATCGGCGCGCGAAGTTTTGGTCAGCGCGGTTGACCCTGCCTTTGAACAGTGCGCAGTCAGAGGAGAGGATGGCCAGTTGGGAATCTCGCGCAATTGGCTGTCTCTCTTCGCGTGCCGAAGGAGCTAGTAGGGCTACCGTCATCGCATCGCGCGGCGCATCTCTTTGCGTCGCGCGTTTCTTTTCTAAATATCAGATTTTGTTATAATTAAAAAATGTATTTGGATTTTTTGCCTAATTTATTGGAGAAATTTGAAAAGATAACTTTAAATATCCTAATTTTTCTTTCGGTCTTTCTGCTGTCCTATTTTGTGGCCCAGATTGTAAGGAGAATAACTAGAAACAGGATTTTTAACCGTTTGGCACAAAAAGAGGTTGCCACCTTCTCTTCTGATTTGCTTTTTTATTTGATAATGGTGGTCGGAGTGGGAGTTGGTCTAACTGCGGTTGGCGCCAATATTAACGCCGTCATTGCCGGTCTGGGGTTGGGCGGTTTTGCCTTGGGATTTGCTCTGCGAGATATAATAGGCAATTTTGTCAGCGGACTTCTTATTATTTTGACCAAAACGGTTGAATCCGGCGATTCTTTAAAGATTATAAATTTTGAAGGCACGGTTCGGTCTATAAATCTTAGGCACACCATTCTTTCCAGAAATGCGGAAGACGGGACATCGGAAAGTATTTTGGTGCCCAACAACAGCATATTTTCTTCAGTTGTGACAGTTAAGAAAAAGGGGGGCGTTAAGAAAAATTGACCTGATTTAATTATCAGTTTTTTTAAAAAATATTATGTCGTGGGCTAAAAAGAGGATTGAACAATATAAAACGGGCCGTGAGGCGTCCTGGCTTGAGAAAAGAGCATTGGAGCATGCTGAACCAATTCATTTTATCTTGATAATTTTAAGTTTGCCGATCTTGGTTTATGGCTTGTGGGAGCACAGCTGGTTTTTCATCGGGATTGGCATTGCTCTAAATCTGGTCGGACACATAAACACCTGGATCAGATGATAAAATTGAAAAATAAATTTATCGAAAACTTTGACATCGGTGTCATAAAAGGACTGCGAACTCTGGAGATTCCGATAGCCAGATTTTCTATTTTTGTTGTTTATTTTTGGTTTGGCCTTTTGAAATTTATCGGTTTAAGCCCGGCCGAGCCCTTGGTTCAAGATTTGTTTGGAAAGACCTTGGGTTTTCTGGATTTCGGTATATTTTTCAGCTTTTTCGCTATTTTTGAAATGATGATAGGCGTTTTGTTTTTGGTAAGGGGATTTGAGAGATTAGCGATTTTTTTTATCGGTTTTCATATCCTTGCGACAATTTTGCCGCTCATTCTTTTGACGGAAATTACTTGGCAGACGGTCCTAGTCCCAACTTTAGCCGGCCAGTATATTATAAAAAATATTTTGATTGCCGCTTTAGCGGTTGTTGTCGGAGCCAAGTTGATACCGATGAGTGTGGTAAAATAAAAAAAGAATGTAGCCCCGTCCACGCTTGTTAGCCCCGCTAATTCAACTTCAGAACAGACCATTAAGTATTCCATTTAATCTCATAAAAATGCTAGGTAAATTTAAGAACAAAAATATTCCTCTTGTTTGGGCTCTTATTGGCGCCCTGGTCTCATCTGTCGCTTTGGGATACGCTTATTTTTTGCTTGATTCCAAATTTATGAATTCAAGACAGGAGTCAGCGTTGGCAATTGCCGAACTTTCTCTGGAGAGAGACAACCTCACCAAAAGGATTTTAGGTCTGGAAGAAGAAAACCGTTATTTGATTGAAGCGCTTTATTCAGAGCAGGGCAAAAACCGACTTTTTGAAGAGCAAATAAATGAGATTGCTAACACTGTCGGTCTGTTGGACAAAATCAGAAGAACTGATCCGGAACTTTTACAAAAATATTCAAAAGTTTATTTTTTAAATGAACATTATGTGCCCAGCGAGCTCGGCGCGGTCAACTCCGGATTTATTTACGAACAGGGAAGACCTATGCTGATTCATGCCAGAGTCAATCCGTTTTTAGAACAGATGTTAAGGGAAGCCGTTTCAGACGGAATGAATTTGAAGATACTTTCGGCTTTTCGTTCTTTTGATGACCAAGAATTTTTGAAATCAAATTACAAAACCATCTATGGTAGTGGCGCTAATCAATTCAGCGCCGATCAGGGGTACTCGGAGCATCAGTTGGGCACGGCGGTTGATTTTACGACTGTCGAAAGAGGAGCGACTTTTGACAGATTTGAAGAAACTAACGAATACCGGTGGCTTCTTAGGAACGCCCACCGTTTTGGTTTTGTTCTTTCTTACCCCGAAAACAATAGCTATTACCAGTTTGAACCGTGGCATTGGCGTTTTGTCGGGGTAAGATTGGCTACTAAGCTTTTTAATGAAGGCAAATTCTTTTATGACCTTGATCAAAGAGAAATCAACGAATATCTGGCGTATATTTTTGACCAATCTTGATGATTCAAATAGAATACAACCCAAATGACCAACTTCTTTAAATTTTTTGAAAATGTCGGCGACAAAGAAAAGGTTGAAGCGGTTGATCGGTTGGTGCGCCAGAGTTCGCCCCGCAGGGATTTCTTTTTGATGGTTATTCTGTCGGTCTCCATGGCGACTTTTGGGATAATGCTTGATAGTGTTGTAATTTTAATCGGCAGTATGTTGATTGCGCCGGTTCTTTATCCGGTCATCGGGCTGGCTATGGGTATTGTGATGGATGATCGACCCCTTATCTCGCGGTCTTTTTTGACTCTTTTTAAGTCGGTTGTTTACGCTCTTGTTGCGGCTATTTCAATATCGGTTTTATTTATCGGGGTTTCTACTCCAGACCAACCGGTGATAATAAAATCTATCAGTGATATTAATCAGTCACTTATAATGTATCTTGCAGTTGCGGTGATTGCGGGAGTCGCTGCTTCTTTTGCCATGATAAAGCCAAATTTGAACGAAACTTTGCCCGGAGTGGCGGTTACAGTTTCCTTAGTCCCACCCTTGGCAGCGATTGGCTACGGAATCTCAAAGTTGGACTGGTCTCTTGTAACAAATTTTTCTCTTGTTTTTTTGGTAAACATTGCCGGCATCATATTTTCCAGTTTCGTTATTTTTGCCTTTTTTGATTTTCAAAAGAAACAAAAAGTCGCCGATCGATCAATAAAGAAAGACGAAAAAATTCTGATGAAGGAAAATCACTAAATTTAAATGGAGCCAGAAGAAAACAAAACTCCCGTCCGAAAAAAAGTTTTTTGGCGGAAACTGCTTGGAGTTTTTTTAATTATAGTTGGGTTCTTGGCTCTTGTGACGCCACTTACTCCCGGCTCGTGGCTGATTCTGGTCGGTCTTGGTATGCTCGGCGTCAATATTATTTTTTGGGAAAAGATTAAAAATTTTTTTAGAAAAGGTCGTTAGGTTGTATAATTAAGTGAGACATTAAAAATATAAAAATTTTCAAAAACCAAAATGCAAATCAAGATAAAGGCTACAAACATAAACCTGACTCCGGAAATTGAGAACTACATCAATAAGCGACTGAATTTTTTAGACAAATTTGTGAAAGATGATAGTGGCGCGCTTTGCCAAGTAGAGGTCGGCCGAACCACCTTTCACCACAAAAAGGGAGAGGTCTTTAGGGCGGAAGTGAATCTGACGACCGTGGGACGGAGCTTGTACGCGGCGACCGAGGGGGAGGATTTATACTCGGCAATTGATGGTGTAAAAAGTGAAATAAAAAACAGAGTTCTTTCTTTTAAAGAAAAGAAAGAAACCTTGTTAAAACGAGGTGGCAGACAGGTGAAATTAATTTTGAAAGGTATTTGGAGGAAATAAAGTTTAGCTCCGTTCTATCCCCAGAGCAGGTTGCGGTGTATTGGGCGGGGTATTCTCTGCTTGACGGCAGACGAGGAAGACAAACTGCAATAAACCAATTTTAGATTCAAGATTTCAAATTTTCAATGCCGAATAATCAATTTCTCTTTTTCCTTCCGGGATCACTCTCTTTATGATGAACTTCCCACCCCTGAATTCCGCATCGGTGATTTTTATTCGCTTGTCACCCTTCAAAAAATAAATGGAGGGCCAAGGATTAAAGGCCAGGAACTTGCGATAATTTAGTTCTTGGTTGTCGTTTAAATCGATCAAGCCGTCTTTTTTTGTAATTTTTTGGGTGTAAGTGGCGTCTTGGTGGTTCTGCTCTTTGGGTATGATCTTCTCGTTCGGCCAAAGTTTTATGGTTTCCGCCAAGAGTTTACCTCCGACCTCGTTTAGTTTTTGGAAGACCCGGTTTTTTGATAGGGGCCAGCTTTCAAAATAAACTTCTTGTTGGAGAAGAATCGGGCCTTCATCCATTTTTTCATTCATTAAGATGGTGGAGGCGCCAGTAGGGTTTATGTCTTTCAAGATAGCAGTTTCTACAGGTGATGCTCCTCGCAATTTTGGCAAGAGAGAGTAATGAAGGTTTATAGCGCCGTGTTTGGAAATCCGGAGAACTTCTTTTGGTAAGATTTTTCCGTAAGCGACAACAATAAATAGTTCATAGTCCGCAGTTTGTAGTTTATGGATGAATTCGGCGTCAAATTTTTGCGGTTGCAAAAATTTGACGCGGTTTTCTTGCGCCCAGATTTTAACCGGTGGCGACGACATTTTCATTCCGCGCCCCTTTGGTTTGTCGGGAGCAGTCACCACCAAAGACGGCAAAAGCCCTTCTGCCTTGAGAATTTCCAGGACATCAACGGAAATCTGTGGAGTGCCGAAAAAAACAAATTCCATAATTTTCTAATTATCAATTTTCAATTATCAATGAATTTTCAATTTTTAAATTCTCAAACGAGATTCTTCGCTTTGTTCAGAATGACACTCCCACTTGCCATTCCGACCCCGACCCGGGTCGGAGGAGGACTCTCAATTGATAATTGGTTAATTGGAGTTTGATTGAAAATTGGTTATCCCGAAGCAGAACAAGTTCGCTACGGGACAGGTTGAAAATTTAAGATTACTTTTTTATTCTTTTTCCGGTTCTATCTCTTCCACACCTGTCGCTTTATCAATGAAAAGAACTCCGTCCAGATGGTCTATCTCGTGCTGAAAAATTTGTGCCAAAAGACCCGAAGCCCCACTTTTTACTTTTTTACCGTTTTCGTCGTATGCTTCAACAACAACCTTTTTTGCTCTGCAAACCTGTCCGTAAAGCCAACGAACTGAAAGACATCCTTCCTCCATCTCTTCGGTTTCTTTAGAGCGTTTGACAATTTTGGGGTTGATATAAACGGCGTCCGGTTCTTTTTTTATAATTTTGGTGAAATCCAAATAATCAGAAATATTTTCTTTTTTCATTTTTAAAAAAGTGGCGACCTTACCGGAGACGACAAAAATACGCCAAAGTTCGCCAATTTGCGGGGCGGCAATGGCTACGCCGTCGGCCTGCGAATCAAGAGCGGTTTTCATATTTTCTATAACTTTTTGGATTTTGGGCGAATCAATTTCCAAAATTGGCACCTCTTTGGATTTTTGCCGGAGAAGTGAATTGTCTTTCTGTAAAATTTCAACCATTGTTTAAATATAGCACATCCTTTTAGGATCACATCCATATCGCATCCTCCCCCGTCACCAATCTGACGACCGTCAAATTGGTGACGGGGGAATTTTGGAAAAACATTTTTCAAAGCTACGAAATCCCTAATTCAAATCACAAATCCCAAACTCTAGATCTGGAATTATAAAATATTTTCCGGGTCAACCTTTATGGAAAATTTTGGAGGCAGGGCTCGCAGTTTTTCTAACAGTTCTTTGTTTGGCCATTTGTCTCTATCTAATTTCAAAAGAATATTCATTACATATCTGCCTTTGGTTTTTGGGATAAAGGCCGGATAAGCGATAGATTGGTATTCGGAAAGATCGGATTTTATTTTTTCGGCTTCTCTTTCGGCAGTTTCTTTCTGTGTGCTTTGGATGATAATTTTTATAAACAAAGAGAATGGGGGGTAGTCAAGTTTACGGCGGGCTTCAAGTTCGTTGCGATAAAAATCAATCAAATTGCCGGAAAGTAAATTTTGCCAAAGCGACAAGTCAGGCAAGCGAGTTTGGACAAGAAAACTTTTTTCTGCCTTGGTTTTCAACCGCAGGAGTAGGGAAAATACTCTCTCGTTTATTCGAAAGTCCGGAATTGAAAACAGCGAATCAATTGTCGCAGAGATGACGTGATCAACTTTCTCATCCAGATAGAAAAGCGCCATTTCGCTACCAACCAGAATTCCATCATCAGATTTTAGGTATGCGGCAATGATTTTGTTTGCTTGGTTTGCGGTTCTGGCAATTTCTTTGTCTAAGCGCCAGACCTTGGTTTTTGGATAAAGTTTTTCTATCTCTTTTTCAATTGACTCTAGGCCGATTCCAAGGCCTCTAATTCGCCACCCCCCGCAGTTGCCGCATTTGTCAATGGCGTCCTTTTTGAAACCACATTTATGGCAAATCATCTTTCTCTTGCCGACTTCATCGTGTAGGGTGATTGGTGAGGCGCAGTTTTGGCACTCAACCGATTTTCCACAATCAAGACAAGTCAAGAGAGGGGAGAGACCTTTGCGGGCGCCAAAGATGAAAACTTTCTCTTTGTTTTTTTGGGCAAACTCTAGAGTTTCTAACATTTTTTCTGAAAATGGGTAAAAATCGCCGTCTTTGTTTTTGTTGCCGGTCAAATCAGCTAATTCTTCGCGAGCACTTGAAACAGTCCGAAATTTTATCGGAGTCAGTTCTGAAAAATCCAAATTCTCTTGTCGCCAGATTGTTTCAGTTCTTAGAAAAAAATCACCGAAAACAAGTTTCACTCCTAATTTTTTCGCAAAAATTTCAGCGAAAGTTCTAACATCAATATATGGCCTCCTTATGTCTTTATAAGCTGACGAATTTTCTCTTTCAATAATTATGGTGCTGAAATCACTTCTCGGAAAATTTATGAACTGAGGTGTTGAGATGAGCAGAATCGGATGTTTTAGAGCAACAGCTCTGTTCCATTTGTCTTCCAATTCTTTTGGCGACATTCCGCTGTTGAAACAGAAAACGAAATCTTCTATGCCTTTCTCTAGAATTTTTTTTGAACGGTTTATTTCTTCTAAGGTTGGCGCGATGAAAAGCACAGAAAGGTTTTTGGCAAACTCTTCTCGGATGAGATTACGGTAGGTAGAGAACCTTTCTTCTTCGCCGGCTTGTATTACGAGCTTTTCGTGGCGGTTAACATTGTGTCTTTTTTCTGGCGATTCGGTTTTCAATTTATCTGATTTTTCAATTACCTGTTTTGGAATAAGGTTGTTCAAAATGGCGCCGGTGGAAGAGGCAAAAAATTCGGCTGTTTCTTCAGCGCTTTCTATGAATTCGGTCGGTAAGAAATTTTTGACCTTGACCGTACCGATTTTTTTAACAGAAAAATCTGCCTGTTTCAGCTGGCTTTTTATTTCTAAGATGCTGGTCTTGCCGGAAACTAGTGCTTTGGCGGTTTTTTTTCGGAGGGGGATTTCTACGATGGCGCCAAGCGGAATTTCCTTATTGCTGAAATACGTCAATTTTTCTTTGAGGATTCCTTTGACAATTGGAATAACTTCAATGGCGAACATAGGCACTTATAATATCAGATAATTTCTCGTCTTTTGAGTGCCTTGTATTTGTAAAAAAGCGAGAAAGAGCTTACTATAAGACATAATACCAATTAGTGATTGTTCGTAGATTAGAATTACTTACTCTATGAAGGAAAGTTTTATTATCAAAGGCCTAAATGGCAAAAGAGGTCTTCTGGGAAGTATTGAAGTTCGCGGTTCAAAAAACGCCTGCCTGCCTGCTTTGGCCAGCTCGATTCTTTTTGAAGACGGCATTTTTTTGGAAAACGTTCCACAAATTGAAGATATTTCAAGAATGTCAGAACTTTTGCGTGATCTCGGCGCTTCTATAAAAGCCGATCAGGGATCTTTGAACGTGAGATTTGAAGGAGAGGTCTTGGGGTCGCTAGATGAGGAAATCTCCAAAAGAATGCGGGCTTCTGTTTTTTTGACAGGCCCGATTTTGGCGCGCCTCGGTGAGGTCTCCTTTCCGCATCCCGGCGGTTGTGTGATCGGCGAGAGACCGATAGATCTTTTTCTGTCTGGCTTTAAGAAGATGGGGGCGACAGTGGAGGAGGTCGGTGGGAAGTATATGGTCAGGGCTTCTGGCGGAAAATTAAAGGGCGCAGAGATATTTTTTCCTTTTCAAAGTGTCGGAGCCACTGGGACACTCATGATGGCGGCGGTTTTGGCAGAAGGTAAAACCATCTTAAAAAATGTTGCCTTAGAGCCGGAGATCGTATCACTCGGAGAGTTTTTGGTTTCTTGTGGCGCCAATATAAAAGGTATCGGCACTACGACTCTGGAAATAGAAGGAGGCGAATTGTTGAAGTCCGGTGGCAAAAAGAATGTCATCATTCCTGATCGGTTGGAGGCAGGATGTTTTCTCATTCTAGGAGCTCTGGCTGCGGAAGAACTTTTGATAAAAAACTGTAATCCGGAACATCTCGGTGCCCTGATTGAATTGTTAAATTCTTCTGGTGTTCAGATTGAAGCGGGTCAGCAACAAATCCGAACAAAAAACAAGTTGTCGCCCGATAAATTCACCGCTTTTAATATAAAGACCCATGAATACCCGGGTTTTCCGACAGATCTTCAGGCGCCGATAACGACTTTTTTGACGCAAACTTCTGGTAGGTCTGTTGTTTTTGAGACCCTTTTTGACAGCCGTTTGAATTACACTGCGGACTTAGTCAAAATGGGCGCTGACATTACTCTCTGGGACGCACATCGGGTAATGGTGAAAGGCCCGACTCCGCTTAAAGGCAGGGAACTTGAAGGCCCCGATATTCGCGCCGGCTTGGCTTTCGTCATTGCCGCCATAATTGCCAAAGGCGAATCCGTTATCAATAATATATATTATATTGATAGGGGTTATGAGAGAATAGAGGAACGGCTAAAAGAAGTTGGAGTTGATATTAAAAGAGTTGGCCAGTAAAAGCGGGGCGATTAGGGTAAATAGGCAAATTTTCAAATTTTATTTATATGGGCTTTTTTACAAAAAAATTAGGAATTGATCTCGGCACTACCAGTGTTTTGGTTTATCTTCCAGGCAAAGGAGTAATTCTCAATGAACCATCAGTCGTGGCTGTTTCTGAAGATGATAATAAGATTTTAGCGATTGGGGCCGAAGCCAAAAAAATGATCGGTAAGACCCCGGAAAATATAATTGCTTACCGGCCGATGAAAGATGGGGTGATTGCTGATTATCGCGTGACTGAAGCAATGCTCAGATATTACATCAGAAAGGCCTTAGGCGGATTCAATGTTTCCAAGCCGGATGTTTTGGTGTCTGTTCCGGCCGGTGTGACTTCAACTGAACGTCGAGCCGTTGTTGAAGCGGCTCTCAAAGCCGGTGCCAAAAACGCTTACATTGTTAAAGAGCCGATTCTGGCGGCAATTGGCGCTGGCATTCCAATCTATGAGTCAATCGGTCATATGATAGTTGATATTGGTGGTGGCACGACAGATGTTGCGGTGATTTCGTTGGGCGGGATTGTTGCCGCTACTTCAGTCAAGTGTGCCGGCAATAAGATTGATGTTGCAATCGCCGACTATATCAAGAAAACCTTCAATTTAGCTATCGGCGACAAGACCGCCGAAGAAATAAAAATTAATATCGGCTCGGCCATTCCCCTGGACGAGGAATTGGCCATGACAATCAAAGGGCGAGATTTTATTACTGGCCTACCTCGTTCCATTGAAATCAAAACCAATGAAATCGTCAAAGCCATACACCGCGAATTAAAAGAAATAATCAAAGCTATCAAGGATGTTTTTCAAGATACCCCGCCGGAATTGGCCTCGGATATCATTGATCAAGGTATTATTATGACCGGCGGAACATCCCAACTTCGCAATCTGACCGAGTTGATTTATCGCCGGACCGGAGTTAGGGCGGTTTTGGCGGAGCATCCGATTTACTGCGTGGCCCGCGGTACTGGTATTGCCTTGGAGCATCTAAATGTCTACAAAAAATCCATCATTAGCAAAAAGTGATTCTATTGTGCCGGCGCGCAGGATTTACGGCAGAGTGGATTTCAGAGGGCACCACTCTTATCTTATCTTGGGTGCGGGTGGAAACGGGGTTGCCTCATTAAAAAAAGCGATAAAAAGAGGGATCGGATTTGAGCCAGAGGGCAATCCGGATTATTGGGAAAAGCAGGTAGAAACATTTGGCATTGAAGACAGTCGCGAGTTGAAGGGTATTGATCTCGGTAAGCCGTTTAGGGACGGTGGCCGGAAAGTCATCGTAATAAAAACCGAATTTATAACTTCCGAAGCTCAAAACGCGCTTTTAAAGATTTTGGAGGACCCGAATTCTAATTCTTCTTTTTTCTTTCTGATGCCGTCAAAGGAGGATCTGTTGCCGACACTACTTTCGCGGTTTTTGGTTTTAGAAGATTTTTTTGAAGATGATAAATCCGAGGTAGAAAACAAAAGCGCTGTTGATGTTAACTTATTTTTAAATTTGAGTATCCCGGCCCGCTTGAAATCTGTTTCCAAAATTGTGGCCACCAAGGACAAAAAAATCGCTTTACTTTTTGTAGAGGATTTGGAGAGATATTTTTTTGGCAAAAAGGGCGATTGGCGCGGGCGGGATGCCTGGTCTGTGGCTTTTGCCCTTGATTTGCTAGAAAAAAGTCGGCGTTTTTTGAAGATCAGGGGCGGGTCGATGAAGTTGGTGCTTGAGAACCTGTGCTTGAATCTGCCAAAAATTTAGATTTTGAATTTTAGCTGTTTTGTTTTATCATCATAGGTATGTACAATTTTGCAAATCTAAAAAAATCTTTTGGGGAAGTTGTTGATTGGTTAAAAGTTGAACTTCAGACAATCCGGACCGGTCGGGCAACTCCGGCGATCCTTGACGGGATCAGAGTTGAAGCATATGGCTCAAGGATGCCGGTCAACCAAATTGCTACCATAACAGGCGAAGACGCGAGGACTCTGCGGGTTTCGCCTTGGGATATGAGCCAGGCAAAGACGGTTGAGAAAGCGATTCAAGATGCCGGCCTTGGTCTTTCGGTTTCTGTTGATGATCGAGGGGTTAGGGTTCATTTTCCGGAATTATCTGATGAAAGGCGGGCTACTTTGGTAAAGCTTTGCAAACAGAAACTTGAAGAGTCAAGGATTAAAATAAAATCAGAAAGAGAGAGCGTTTGGGAGGATATTCAGAGAAATCACAGAGACGGGAAAATAGGTGAAGATGACAAATTTCGTTTGAAGGAAGAAATGCAGAAAATCGTTGACGAGGCCAATAAAAAGCTGGAGGAATTGGCAGAACGAAAAGAGACAGAGATTTTTAATTAAGGTAATTTATTATGACTATACTTATTTTTATTATTGTTTTAGCGGTTCTTATTCTGGTTCACGAGTTCGGTCATTTTATTGCCGCTAAAAAATCTGGAATACGGGTAGACGAGTTTGGTATTGGTTTTCCGCCGCGACTTTTGACTTTGTTTAATTGGCGGGACACCAAATTTTCTTTGAACGCTATTCCTTTCGGTGGTTTTGTAAAAATTTACGGGGAGAATCCGCTGGAACAGCCGTCTTCAGAAGAAGAAAAGAACAGACATTTTTCACACAAACCAAAAATTATTCAGGCCTGGGTGCTTTCTGCCGGTGTTTTTTTTAATGTTTTATTTGCTTGGCTTCTTATTTCATTTGGTTTTATGTCCGGCCTGCCGATGCCGGCTAAAGACAATCTTTCGGTTAGTGACGCCCGTTTGGTCATCACTTCCGTTCTGCCAGATTCGCCGTCCCAAATTGCCGGACTAAAACCGGGCGATGTAGTTTTGAATGCGACTTTTCAGGAGAATTTTCTGGAAGAGGTGAACCCCGAGGCCTTGTCGGAATTTATTAACAAGAGCGATGGCGTGATGACCCTAACCTTGTTGCGCGGTCAAGAACGGCTGGAAAAAGAAATTGAACCAACTTTGGGCTTGGTGGAAGATCGGCGGGCAATCGGAATTTCTATGGGGATGATTGGCACTTTGCGACTACCGCCACATTTGGCTTTTTGGGAGGGTGGCAAGACCACGGTTTCTCTTCTGGGCGCGGTAGCAGTCGGACTCGTGACTTTTCTTAGCCAGGCCGTCCTTGGTCAAGCTGACCTGTCGCAGGTAGCCGGACCGGTCGGGATTGTCGGACTAGTCGGCGACGCCACCAATCTCGGTTTTATTTATCTTTTGCAATTTACCGCTTTTATCTCCCTCAATCTGGCAATAATCAACCTTCTTCCTTTTCCGGCGCTAGACGGCGGGCGGCTTTTGTTTCTTTTGATTGAGGCCCTGAAGGGCTCGCCGATAAAGCCACAAGTAGCCGGCGCTTTAAATGCCATAGGGTTCTTTTTATTGATTCTTCTAATGGTGGTTATAACCGTGAACGATATCGCGCGATTGTTTTGATAAAATTTTGGTTGGAGTTATAATCCTAGATAGCGTTGCACACACTCGCACATCGGAGCAGGAAAGGAGCACGAGATGAGCGAAAAGCCCGATCCGAACGACGAGACGGCGATTGGTATTCCACCGCCGGCAGAAGGAGTTTCGGGGTCAGAGAAACCTGATTCCGAAACCCTGAATCCTCCTCCCAACGGGGTTCCGGAAGATCTTTGGGGAAAGATTGTTGGGATCGTATCTGGTCAGCTGGGGGTTTCGAAGCCCAAGATCTTCACTCATTCTACCCTCGAAGGTCTCGGTGCCGATTCTTTGGACAGAGTCGAAACTACAATGGAGATCGAGGAAAAACTTCTTGATGACCAGAAGATCCCGGACTCTGAATTGGAAAAACTCCAGAACCTCGGGGAATTCGCCCAGCTAGTCCAATCCAAACTGACTTCGACATCCGGTTGAGCCGGCGCCGACCTCCCATCTCTCGCCAGCGCCGGTTCGCCACGGGCCTCCCGCGTTGGCATCGCGCGGGAGGTCTTTTTTGTTATTTGTCATAAGTCATTTGTTGATATAATATTGTCCTATGCGACAAACGGAACTTTTCTCCAAAACCAGGCGGGACGCGCCCAAAGATGAAATTTCAAAGAACGCCTCGCTTTTAATCAGGGCCGGTTTTATTCACAAAGAAATGGCCGGGGTTTATTCGTACTTGCCACTTGGTTTGAGGACTCTCAACCGGGTCGTTGCTATTGTGAGGACAGAAATGGAGAATTTAGGCGGGCAGGAAGTTTTATTATCGTCTCTTCAAAACGCGGATCTTTGGGGTAAGACCGGCCGTTGGAGCGAAGAAGCGGTTGACATTTGGTTCAAGGCAAAATTAAAAAATGATTCAGAGGTTGGTTTAGGTTTTACTCACGAAGAGCCGCTGACTAACCTTCTGACCGAACACCGAAACTCTCACAAAGATTTTCCGTTTTATATATTCCAAATTCAAAACAAATTTAGGAATGAAGTCCGCGCCAAAAGCGGGCTTATCCGCGGACGTGAATTTTTGATGAAAGATATGTACTCTTTTTCTCGTGATGAATCCGAGCACCAAAAGTTTTACGAAAAAGTAAAAAAGAGTTATTTAAAAATCTTTAAGGATATTGGTTTGCCAGACGTCTTTTTAACTTTTGCTTCCGGCGGTACATTTTCAAAATTCAGCCATGAATTCCAAGTGGTTTCTATGGCCGGCGAAGATACAATTTTTGTTGATAAAAAAAAGAAAATAGCCGTTAATACGGAGGTTTGTTCGGATGAAATCTTGAAAGACCTCGGTCTTTCTAAAGAAAATCTAGAAGAAAAGAGGGCAATAGAAGTCGGCAACATTTTCAATCTTGGCACCAAATTCTCCGAACCTCTCAACCTTTTTTATCTTGATAAAAACGGAAATAAGAAGCCAGTAGTGATGGGGAGCTATGGCATCGGTCTGGGGCGACTTGTGGGCACGGTGGCGGAAATCCTTGCCGACGAACGTGGCTTGGTTTGGCCGGAATCAATTGCGCCGTTTCAAGCCCATCTTTTGGTTCTGGGCGCTGACAAAAAAATCAAAGCCAAAGCGGATAAAATTTATCTTGAGTTTCTTAAGAAAAAAATTGATGTTTTGTATGATGATAGGGAGGTCGGCGCCGGAGAAAAGTTCGCCGACTCTGATTTGATCGGTATACCTTGGCGGATTGTTTTGAGTGAAAGAACCGAGATCGCCGGCAAGCTGGAAGTCAAAGAAAGAAAGACCGGGAAAATTAGCCATATCAGTTTGAATCAATTGTTTAAAAAATTTAATGAATAATTTTTTTAAAAAAATAAAATCATCATTTTCAAATGACATTGGTATTGACCTTGGCACAGCCAACACCCTTGTTTATCTGCGTGGCAAGGGGATTGTTATAAACGAACCTTCAGTGGTGGCTCTGAATCAAAAAACCGGACGAGTAGTTGCTGTCGGCGAACAAGCTAAACAAATGCTGGGTCGGACACCGTCTCATATTGCTGCTGTTCGGCCACTGGTGGACGGGGTTATTTCAGATTTTGAAGTTACTGAAGAAATGATTGCTTACTTGGTAAACAAAGCTCAAGGCGATTCAAAAAAGATTTTTGGACCGAGAGTGGTTGTCGGTGTGCCATCCGGCATAACTTCGGTTGAAATAAGGGCTGTCCGAGATGCAACAAAAAACGCCGGAGCGCGCGAAGTCCATATTGTGGAAGAACCAGTCGCCGCGGCTATCGGGATCCATTTGCCGGTGATGGAGCCGGTCGGTTCAATGATAATTGATATTGGTGGTGGCACAACTGATATTGCCGTTATTTCCCTCGGCGGAGTTGTTCGGTCAAAAAACCTTAGAATTGCCGGCGACAAGCTGAACGATGACATCGTTTCTTATATCAGGAGCGAATTTAAAATTTTGATAGGAGAAAAAACTGCCGAAGCGGTTAAGATCGCCGTTGGGTCGGTGGCTGACGGGGAGACAATTGAATTTGTCATAAAAGGCAGAGATTTGGTGTCCGGATTGCCTAAGGAGGTTATTATAACAAGTTCTGATATCAGAGAAGCAATCTCACTCTCAATTGCTTCTTTGCTGGAATCAATAAAAGAAGTCCTGGAGACGACCCCGCCGGAAATTCTTTCTGATGTTATGCAACGAGGGGTTCATTTGGTTGGGGGCGGGTCGCTTCTCCGAGGTTGGCATGATTTATTGAAAAATCAATTAAAAATTCCGGTTTATATTGCTGATGAACCAATGACGGCTGTGGCTCGGGGAGCTGGTATAATTTTGGAAAATATAGATTATTACAAAGAGGTTTTGATTGCCAACGACAATGAATTACCCGCGGCCAATTAGGAAAAAGACAAAAAAAAGCAGATTAGTCACCTTGATTTTGCTTTTTGTTTTTGTTGGTCTGGCGGTTTTTTCTGGTAAGGTGGGCGAGGTTTCTAAAAATATCTTAAATTCAGTTGCGCTACCTTTCTGGGAAGCGAAGGTTTCAACCGCTGACCGCTCGTCTTATCTGGGCGCTTTGTTCAGATCCAGGATTAGTCAAGCTGATGAGATTAAGAGATTAAAAGAAGAGCTTCTTTTAGCCCAACTAAATTTGAAAGGACTTGAATTTATAGCTGAGGAAAACAGAAATCTCAAAACACTCCTAAACCGAGAAGATTTGCAAGATACCGTTTCGGCGTCTGTTTTGGCCAGACCGCCTCAAATTCCTTATGACACTTTCATAATAGATATCGGCAAAAGACACGGACTTGCTGGGGGCGAAAAAGTTTTTTTTGAAAATGTTTTAATTGGAGTGGTGGAAGAGGTCTTTAATAAAAATTCCAAAGTCAGGATTTTGTCTTCTTCCGGCGTTGAGACCGGAGCTTTTATAGAGAGAGTAAATCTGCCGGTTGTAGCTGTCGGCCGTGGCGGAGGTAATTTTGAAATCAATCTTCCGCAAGAATCCGAAGTTGAGATCGGAGATTTTTTGGTTGTTCCCGGTTCTCCTCAGAAACTTCTTGGCCAGATTGAAGAGATAGAGCAGACCCAAGCCGGCGCATTTAAAAGGGTCCTTTTGAGATTTCCTATAAACCTTTCTGAAATAAGGTGGGTGGCGGTGGAGATGTTAGCCGACAACTAACAACCTATACAATCAACAACCAAATCTAAAATCTAATAGATAGTATGAATAAGAAAGCTTTATTGAGAATTGTTGTCGGGTTGGTAGCTTTACTCTCTGTGTTTGTTCTGCCTTGGTGGTTTTCTTTTATTTTGGGAATTCTATTTTTGTTTTTATTTGAGTTCTATATTGAAGCCGTGTTATTTGCTTGGATGATGGACACTCTTTATTCAAACCAGAGCTGGTTTTTGGGCGCTTATTTACTTACAATGTCTATGGTAGCTATTTTTGTGTTAGCCGAATTTTTGAAAAAGAGGATTGTTTACTATGATTAGAAAAATCAAAAAAAAGTTCAAGGCGTGGTTTTTTGGTTCCCGTCGAGACGAAATCAGTCCGGACGAAATATTATTGGACGCTAGCAATTTGCCTCAATTTGACACGGATCAATTTGAGGGCCGGTTGGAGAAGCCGATTTCCAAGAAATCACTGCAGACGGTGTTTTTCTTTTTTGCTCTGATTTGCGCGCTGGTATTTGTCAGAACCTGGTTTTTGCAAGTCAGCAAAGGTGAGGCCTATTTGGAAAGAAGCGAAAACAACAGGTTAAGATACACTCATATTTTTTCAAATCGCGGAGTGATCTACGACCGGAAGGGTCTTGAGTTGGCTTTTAATACTTTAAGAGAGGGTAAAGATTTTGCCGAGAGAAAATATTATAATATGCCGGGCTTTTCCCATGTTTTAGGTTATGTAAAATATCCAAGCAAGGATAAGCACGGATTTTATTGGGAAACTAATTATGTCGGCAAGGATGGCGTTGAACTTTTTTATAACACTTCTTTAAGCGGTGAAAACGGGCTTAGAATTGTTGAAACTGACGCTTTAAATCAGATTCGTTCGCAAGTTATGACTAAGCCTCCGGTTGACGGGGAAGCAATTGAGCTTTCCATAGATGCTGATTTGCAAACCAAATTTTTTGAAATAATTTCTGACACTTCTGAAAAATTCAATTATCACGGTGGCGCCGGTTTGGTTATGGACGTCTCTAGTGGAGAACTGATTGCCGCGGTCAGTTTCCCAGAATTCAGCTCTGAAATTTTAAGTAACGGCACTCAAGATCAAATAAATGAATATCTGAATTCTCCAGATGATCCTTTTGTGAATCGGTTTATAAGCGGGCTTTACGCGCCCGGCTCTGTAATAAAGCCGTTTCTGGCGGCGGCAGCGATAAACGAAGGAATAGTAAACCCTGATAAAAAGATTTTAAGCACTTCCAGAATTGCCGTTCCCAATCCATATTTTCCTGATAGGTTTTCTTATTTTTCTGATTGGAAGGCACACGGGTTAGTCAATATGATTGACGCTATTGCTGTTTCTTCAAATATTTATTTTTACCACATTGGTGGCGGCTTTGATGGACAGGAGGGTTTAGGAATAAGCAGAATAAACAAATATCTTTCTGATTTTGGGTTGGGCAAGCAGACCAGTGTTGATCTTTTCGGGGAGCTCTTGGGGGTAGTTCCGAATCCAGAATGGAAAAAGTTAAATTTTGATGGTGATGAGTGGCGTCTTGGAGATACTTTTAATACTTCAATTGGTCAGTACGGGCTTCAGGTGACACCACTGCAAATAGTCAGGGCGGTCGGAGCACTGGCTAATGGCGGCCGTCTTGTCAAACCGACTTTGCTGAAGGTTGATAAGACGCCGAAGTTTGAGAAGGTTGATCTTAGTGAAGAATCTTTTGAGGTTGCCAAAGATGGAATGAGGCAGGCGGTTTTGAGAGGAACGGCTGGTGGCCTTAATGTTCCTTTTGTGGAAATTGCCGCAAAAACCGGAACGGCGGAGATTGGACGGTCTTACATTCATTCATGGATAACCGGATTTTTCCCGTTCCAATCCCCGAGGTACGCCTTTGTTGTTGTTATGGAGCGAGGGCCTTATAGCAACACCACTGGCGGTGTTTATGTGATGCGCCAGTTGATTGATTGGATGTTTTGGCATGCGCCGGAGTATCTTAAATGACCAATGACCGATAACAAATGACCATAAATCTTTTATGTCATAAGTCATATAGGTCATAAGTCAAACGTTGACTTTTCTAAATTAGGGTATAAAATTCAACTTCTATCATAATATTAAAGAGAACAAAATATGTCTGAAAATAATAGTGAATATCTGACTCAAGACAAGTTTGATGAGTTGAGCAAGGAGTTGGATTTTCTGAAAAAAGTAAAGAGAAAAGAAATTGCTGAGCAACTTGAATATGCTAGATCTTTAGGCGATCTTTCTGAAAATGCGGAATATCATGAGGCCAGAGAAGAGCAGGCCAACCTTGAAGACAGGATCATTCGGCTTGAAAACCTGCTCAAAACGGCAAGTATTATTTCTGCTTCCGGAACCAAAGATGTTCTGGTTGGTTCTGTGGTTACTGTTCAGAAAGAAAAGGAATCAGATTCAAAAACCTATACTATTGTCGGTTCTGAAGAGGCCGATATGGCGACCGGCAAGATTTCCGTTAGGTCGCCCTTTGGTGAAGCTGTTCTCGGTAAGAAGAAAGGCGATTTATTTTCCTTCAAGACACCGGCTGGTGTTGCCAAATACAAAATTTTGAGCGTTAAATAGGACTCATGCTTCTATAACAATTTCCCGCGCGGTTTGCCGGAAGTTTCTTTGTTGTGTTAAAATGAAGAAATGTCTTCTCTGGATGAAATCAGAGCAGAAAGAGTCAAAAAACTACAGGTTCTTAAAGAGCGGGGAATTTTGCCGTACCCGGCTGATTCTAAAAGGGATAAAACAAACTCTTCTTTTTTGTCTGATTTTGAACAATTGCTCAACAATCAAAACAAAATAGTTTTGGCTGGAAGAGTAATGTCCGTTAGAACTCATGGTGGCTCGGTTTTTTTTGATATTTTTGATGGTACGGACAAAATCCAAGTTTTTTTGAAAA
This sequence comes from Candidatus Paceibacter sp., assembly GCA_020724885.1. Lineage (GTDB taxonomy): Bacteria > Patescibacteriota > Minisyncoccia > Phycocordibacterales > BOKC01 > BOKC01. The sequence continues at coordinate 20,600 of DYGD01000007.1, forward strand.
AGGATGAAGCCGGAGAAGAATTGTTTGAATTGTTTGAACAGGTGGTTGATCAGGGCGACTTCTTGGAAGTTGACGGCTTGGCCTATAAGACAAAAAGGGGAGAAAAAAGTTTATTGGCCTCTTCTTGGCGAATGCTTTCAAAAAGTTTGTTGCCAATTCCAAGCGAGTGGTTTGGACTGAAAGACGCTGACGAAAGATATCGCAAGAGATTTTTAGATTTCCTTCTAAATAAAGACCTTAGGGAGGTTTTCTATAAAAAAACTAAATTTTGGGACGAAACCAGACAATTTCTAAAAAAACACGGTTTTTTGGAGGTTGAGACGCCGACTCTTGAATTGACTACCGGCGGCGCTGAAGCCCGGCCATTTAGAACTCATCATAATGATTTTGATCTTGATGTCTATTTGCGGATTTCAATCGGCGAGCTTTGGCAAAAACGTCTAATGGCGGCCGGCTTTCAAAAAACTTTTGAAATTGGCAGAGCTTACCGAAACGAAGGCTCCAGCCCGGAGCACCTCCAGGAATTCACCAATATGGAATTTTATTCCGCTTTTATGGATTATCAGGAGGGGATGGTTTTCACCGAAGAGATGATAAAGACGGTTGTTCAGAATGTTTTTGGCACTTTTAAATTTTCAACCAAAGGCCACGAACTTGATCTTGAGGGCGATTGGCCCAAACTTGATTATGTTGAGACGGTCAAAAGGATAACTGGTATTGATGTTTTGACGGCGAGGGAAGGGGAAATGAAAGAAAAATTAGACGAACTCAAGATCTCTTACGAGGGCAAAAATAGAGAGCGTCTGACTGATACTTTGTGGAAATATTGTCGGAGACAAATCAGCGGTCCGGCTTGGTTGATAAATCATCCGAAAATCGTTTCTCCCCTGTCAAAATCAAAAAAAGATAATCCGGAATTGACCGAAAGGGTTCAGATGATTTTGGCAGGCGCGGAAATGACTAATGGCTTTTCCGAATTAAATGACCCGATTGACCAAAAAGAACGTTTTGAAATTCAGCAAAGATTACTTGAGTCAGGTGACGTCGAAGCTATGATGCCGGATTGGGATTTTGTTGAAATGCTTGAGTACGGTATGCCACCAACTTTTGGTTTTGCCTATGGCGACCGACTTTTTGCTACCTTAATCGGCTTGCCCATAAGGGAAATCCAACTCTTTCCTCTGATGAAACCTAAGGGGGATTAGAAATAGTGCTTGGCATAGTCAGTCAGGTTTTGGATCACTTCATAGAAATAGAACTTGGTAAAATTAAGAGAGCGTGATGACGAGGTGGGGCAACGCGCTACGTCAAAACCTAGAAGCTTATGGAAAAATTTAGACCCCAACCAGAAATGCCCCGCCAAGAACCTGCTCCTGAACCGGAGATGGTTTACCGGGCATTAGATCGCAAAAAAGAAAAAGACCTATTGGCCGAATTCACTCCGGAACAGCAAGCGGAGATAAAACAAAAGCAACAGGTATTGTCCTCTCTCGCGTATTTTATAGGCAAGGATTTTCGCATTCCGGTGGAGTTAAACGAACCGGGCGCGGGGTGGCATTGGGATTTCCAAGAAAACGTCATCCGTATTGACCCCAAAGACCTTTTGGAAAAACCAATGGATTATCTCCGTTTTGTCATTTCCCATGAAGGAGGCCACCGCAGAATCTCCAGAACTGATTTTATTCCATTGGAAGAATGGGAACAGCCGGGCTTCGCCTTTATGATGAATGCCATTGAAGACCCACGCGATAATAATTTTGTCGCCGACAGTTATCCCAAGTTTCGGGAGCAGATGGGACTCGCCTACCAAGAAGATTTGGATTTTGAGGCGAAAGCGAAGCAAAAGGCAGATCAAAAGCTTGGATATCAGCCGCGCTTTATGCAAGCCGGATTCGAATACATTAAACAGTGGTTCAGGGAGACGCAGGGAAAAGAATTTGAGCTCTCGGAAGATCTGCCCGAAGACGTGAAAGCGGCCGTCAGAGCGACACTGGAATCGGCTCGCGATTCATGGTGGAGATATCCGTCACGCCAAGAAGCGGACAAGGGAGGCAAGATAGGCAGAAAAAAAGCCAGTGGGGAGGAAATGATCAGGGAGTATGCCCGAACATCTTATGAAATAAATCGCGATGAGGTTTGGCCGGAATTTAAAAAGCTGATCGAATCTGACATGGAAGATCAGAAAGCGCAGGAGCTCATAAAAGATATACAGCAAGATATGCAGCAAGGCCAGCAGGAAGGACAAGAAAGCGGTGAAGGCGGAGGCCAAGGATTGCCTCAAAACCTGAAAGACAAGCTTACGCCGGAGGAACAGCAGGCATTGAGCGAAGCGATCAAGAACGCGGTCGAAGAGGCCAAGAAGGAAGAAGAAAAAGGCGACCTGCCCGCCGAAGCCTCGGCGCAGGCGGGAGGGCAAAGCGAAGGGCAAGGTCAAGAATCGGAAATCGGTCAGGAAACACCAACCGGAGGTAAACCGAGAGGCGTGCCAGTCAATCTGGATTCTCTGTCGCAAGAACTCAAGCAGAAAATAAAGGAATATATTGAATCGTTGCCGGAGGGAGAGCAGAGAGAAATTGCCGAGAAAGCCCAGGCGGCGTTCAAAGAATTTGAAGAAGCCCTGAATGAGGAATTACGGGGCAAATTATCCGACAATCCGGAAAAGAAAGCCGAGAGAGAAACCTCTCAGCCTCCGGAGGCCGAAGCACCCAAACGCGTGGAAACGAGCCGGGAGCTTCCTCCCGGAGTCGATCCTGAAGAGCTTAGAAAGTACAAAGAGCGGATCGCCAAAGAGGTGAAAAAAGACGCCAACGTGTACGAGACAATGCGGCAGGAAGTCTTGCCCTTGATAGATAAGCTCGAAACCGAGTTGCGAGAAATATTTGTCGCTCGCAAAGCGAAAGGCTGGCAGAGCGGATTTACCACTGGCAAAAGAATTGATATTAAAAGAAGAATTCAGGAAAAGGCAAAATCCGTTCCGGCCATGGAAAGCAAAGCCTGGCAAAAGCGAGAAATGCCCGCTGAAAAAGATTACGCGATATCTCTGCTTGTTGACCTCTCCGGCTCAATGAAGGACGACGGAAAAATTAAAGAAACATTTAAGGCGGTTATTGTGCTGTCGGAGGTTTTTAACCGCCTGTCGATCAACTTGGAAATTTTGGGATTCAACGACCGGATATACGAATATCAAAGCTTTGGAGAGCAGATGTCTAAGGCCATCAGGGAACACATGGGAGGAATGCTCCAGGAAGTCAGTGACACGAGCGACACCGGCAAAGCGAAATGGAATGACGACGGCTGGGCATTGGAGCAGGCTTCGGAGCGCTTAGCCAGACAAAAAGCTGATCAGAAATTTTTAGTGGTGCTGTCGGACGGCATTCCGAAAGAATCATCAATGCATCCGCGCTCAAAATACGAGCTGGGAAAGATGATTAAAAAAGTTTTGGATGAGACTGACCAACATTTAATCGGACTGGGAATAGGCCGGGGCACCGAGCATGTCGGCTCGTATTACCCAAACAGCATTGCCAATGTGAGGGTCAAGGAAATGGCTGAAAAGCTAGCCGGATTGATAAAAGAGGTCATTGTTAATTACGACAAATTTTAGTATTATTTAATTAACATTTATGGCTACAGAAACGAAAAATTCATCCCTTGAAGAATTCCTGGCCGTCACAGCGGGGTCGAAGGATATGGGTTTGATTATCGCCAAAGACGAGGGTGAGCTGGAGAGTCTTGCTCGGTCTTTGGACGGCATGGGTTTCAAGCGATCGAAGCAAATAGCCGAGCTTCCGAAACTTCAAAAAGCGTACTTTGTTGTCAACGAAAGCGCGTCAAAAGACGCCTATGATTTTGCGGTTCAGTATCCAACGGGGCAGGTAGAAATTTTTGATAAAGAACAAATGCAGTCACAGTCTTTTTCGCCGGACTACGGCAGCCTCAACTTCGTCTTGTTGGTCGCCAAAGACGATTTAAATAAATTGCAAACGAAGGGCTTCGATCTGCTTTCCGCCGTGGGCCCGGCTTTTCAATCATAAAATATATGCGATCACCCGAAAGACAATTTAACGCTTTGACTCCTGACCAAGAGAGGCAAACCGAAGCGCAAAAGACGCCAGAGATCTCGACACAAAAAGAAGCGGTCGCTGAAAATGAAACAAGCGTTTCTTACCTTGGCGTCACTCTTGAAAAAGCAAAAAACAAAGAGGGTCAGTTTGTTCCCAGAAGAGAGCAATACGCCGATTTCATAGACGACAGAGAAGTAGCCCTGCCTCTGCAAAGAGATGTTGCGGTGGCCTTTCTTTCCGGCGAGCCACTGCTCGTGGACGGCGGAACTTCTTTGGGAAAAACTACCACTGTCAGAAAAATGGCAGCCGAGCTCGGATGGGAAGTCCACTACGCCAACCTCAACGGCCCAACCGATGTGGAAGATTTAATGGGGAGATACATTCCCAACCCTCATAAGAGCAAACCGGAAGACCCCGAGTATATTTTTGCCGACGGAAAAGTTACCAGCGGACTGAGGCAGGAAGAAGGTAAAGTCAAAATTGTGATTCTAGACGAGTTTAATGCGGCCGCGCCGAACATTCTTATTCGTCTCCACGAAGTCCTGGACGCTCTTGAGCGCGGAGGTGAAGTGATTCTATCCGAAGATGCTTCCGAAGCCGTCCAGGTCAATAAGGGCAAAACCAAAGTGATTGCTCTGATGAACCCGCCAGGCAAGGGTTATTTTGGACGCGAACCTCTCGATCCTGCCCAGCTGCGTCGTTGGGTTTATAAAAAATTGCCGTCCGAGCTGCCAGAAGGAACATTCTCCTATTCAACGGACGCTTTATTCGGTGCCGCACCGGAATCTCAGAACGTTACCCCCGACATGTTCTTGGCAAACAGAGAGCAGGCACTCACGCAGGAGCAGCTTCAGGAAATCCCGGGCATTATGGAAGTTTTGGAAAAATATAAGGAATTTCACAAGGCCGCCAAGGAGCTCCTAAAAAGCAGAAAAGTCGCCGAAGATCAGCCGCAGCCTTTCACTTACGATGACCGCATGGAACCGCGCCGCGTGAGAGATTTTATTTTGAGATTTTACAACGGAGACATCAACGAGACCTTTCAACAGGCTTTAAAATATTACTATGCCAATAAGCTGGAGACTGACGCCGACAGGAAAAAACTTGGTGAACTCATAAGGCTGGTGGAATACAAGCCAAAGGCGACCGAATCTAAACGCAAAGGGTTGGAGCGAGAGGAAAAAGCAGGTGTCACAGAAGTGAAAAAGGAAGCGGCAATACCAGAAGCAAAACTTGAGGGACCTGTCGCGGAACAGATTGAAGCGGCGATTGAAAAACTCGGCAAAGAAAACGTCTTTGGACCCAAGGAAGTGGAAAAAACCTTTGGTGTTCGTCTGGCGGAAGTGCCCGGTATCCCATTCTCAGTTGAAGAACTTGAAAGAGCGGAAAAAATGGGACAAATGCTTGTCTTGCGAGTCGATAAAACCGACGATGGCAAGCCTATGTCTTTGGAAGCCATGACCGGGATCATCGTAAAACGATGGGAGAAAGATAAGAAAGGCGGTTTGCTTAACACGGCCGAGGGTTGGAGAGATCAAGTGACCGGTGCGGAAGATTTTGCCAAAATCGCGCCGCGTTCCGGTTGGGCGTTGGTCTCAAAGGATTTATTGCCGGATAGCACAAGCAAAAATTATGTCGAGCAAACAGAAGTTATAATAAAAGCCTTGAGAGAGGGAGCGTTTAAGGACATGGAAATGCCTGAAGAGTATGCCGAAGCAATCAATGAATTTAATGAGCAGAAAGAGAGACTGATAAAACTAATGAACGAAGATTGGATGGAAGCCGCAAAACAGCTTTCAGAGCTAAAAATCAATCAGTTAACAAGGCAATCGATTCAAGAAACCATTTATGATTTGGCGATGTACCATGACACTCACAACAAACGTTTATTGCCGAATAGATACACATGGCCAAACTCTCGTTCCTCTGTCGGCGGCCTCGTCGCTCTCGGCGATTTCGTCGCGCGTGGCGTGAACGGCTACTGGTGGAGGCCCGGCTATCGCGACGACGATGTCGGCGTTTCTCTTTCCCGCAGATTGTAACTTTGACCTTTGTTACTTGATCCTTTGATTCCTTTTTAATCGACTCCCTTTAGGGAGTCGATTTTTCGCGGCAATTTTTTAGGCGCTTATAGATGTGGTATACTGGAAACGGCTAATGAAGCATGGTTCACGGATCATGTTCGCCAATTAAATACACTGCTTACGTTTTTCTAGCGCAGGTGAAATTGATTTACGGAGTGCGCACATATTTACACAAGCGCGACACGTCCCATTAGCGTGAAGTGCTGTTGCCACGGACGGAAAAACGTAAAGAGAAATGTTCGTTCCTCTGTCGGCGACCTCGTCGATCTCGGCAATTTCGACGCGAATGGCGTGAACGGCAACAGGTGGAAGCCCGACAATCGCGACGACAATATCGGCGTTTCTCTTTCCCGAAGTGTTGCGGAACTCGCCTATTTTAAGGGCGAGTTTTGCGTTTGTCGCATCCAACCTCCCAGCATCTTGCCAATTTCTTGAAGGCGACCCTCGTATTGCACGTACCAGTGTTGTTCAATGGCTTTCACGTCTTTCGCTAATCTGATAGTGATCTTTGCGCATTCCAGAGACATGTTGGCTTCGGACAGAATTTCTTTTTTATGGTGAGAATCCTTAGTGTGATATGCGGTCACTGTAAGGGTCAATACATCCAGCAAAAGACTCTCTGTTTTTTGCCCGATGGTAAACCTGTCCTTTTTGGGAATGGATTCGCATCGCACATGCCAGGCGACGTATAATTTATATACCGCTTGGAACAATGGAGTCTGGTGAGCAAGCTGTGCGTTGGTATTATTTTCCATATTTATGTTCGATAAAATTATTTCTTTGGAGAACCTGTTCGACGCTTGGACGGAGTTCAAGAGAGACAAGAACAACAAAAAAGACGTGGCGGAATTCGAGATTGGCCTCGAAGACTACGTTTTTAAGTTGCATGATGATTTGAAAAATCAGGCATACAAGCACGGTGCCTATGTTTCTTTTTTCATTCACGATCCAAAACGCCGCCATATACATAAGGCGTCGGTCAGAGATCGATTGCTTCATCACGCCGTCCACAGGATCATAGAGCCAATATGGAACAAAACCTTTATCTTTGATTCTTGGTCGTCCAGGAAAAACAAAGGAACTCACGCCGCGGTAAAACGGCTGCAAAAATTTGGACTTGAATTGTCTAGAAACCATACCCTGACATTGTGGGTGTTGAAGTTGGATATAAGAAATTTTTTTGATTCTGTTAACCACAAAATTCTAATGGACATTCTCAAACAATGCGCGCCCGATAATCGACTCTTGGCACTTTTTCGAGAAATAATAGAAAGCTTTTCTCCCGGATTGCCTCTGGGCAATTTGACTTCCCAACTGTTCGCCAATGTTTATATGAACCGACTGGATCAATTTGTTAAACATGAATTGAAAATCGTCGGGTATGTTCGATATGCCGACGATTTCGTTCTTCTCCATCCAGACCGAGAACTGTTGATTGAGTGTCTCGATAAAATAACAAGCTTCTTGCAAGACCAACTTCACCTCGACGTTCATCCGAAAAAAATAGTACTCAAAAGGTATGCTGGTGGAATCGATTATCTTGGATATGTTTGCTTCCCTCATTATAGAGTTTTAAGAACCAAGACAAAGCGGCGGATGTTTAAAAGAGTCAATGAGAAAAATTTTTCTTCCTATAATGGAATCCTCCAACATTGTCGATCAATAAATTTGCAAGCCAAATTGCTTGAAGTGGTTAAGAAAAAAGACGAGAAGTGACCGAAAGGCTCCGTGGAGAATTTTCCCAAACAAAAAACCCGCCACGTGTCCTCCGACGCTTGGGGCACCTTGTATGTGTAACTTTGGCCTTTGATATTTGATCCTTTTATTTTTGAATTGGCCCCATTAGGGGTTTTTCCGCTTGTAAAATTTTGCTTTCTCATATGTGGATAACTTGCTTTCCCATAAAGTAGGGCTTTGTGGTATATTATTCACTAAAGTGGGATACAGTGGTATGAGGATAAAAATGAATATTTACAAAGTGTCTTGGGCTGGAAGAAAATCGTATCAATTGAAGATGTTTGTTCTTTGTAATAAGAAGGTCAGAGAGGGGATGAGAGTAAAAAACAAAATCTATGCTGATAGGTGAATATACTCACACTTTGGATGAGAAAAAGAGAGTGTCTTTGCCGGCTAAGTTCCGTCAAGAGCTCGGCAAGAAATTGATTATCACGCGCGGTCTGGATACTTGTCTGTGGGTTTGCGACAAAACGGAGTGGCAGAAACTTTTTGAGAATGTAAGCAAGGTTGGGGTTGGTTTAGCCGGCAAGAGAGACATTGATCGTTTTTTGTTGGCTTCGGCATCAGAGGTTGAAGTGGATGGTGCTGGTCGGTTTTTGATACCCGAGAATCTGAAAGGTTTCGCCGGCTTAAAAAACAGGATTGTTTTTGCCGGACTGGGGAATCGGGTTGAGGTCTGGGATGAAAAACGTTGGATTGAGGCGATGAAAAGGATTGAAAAACAAGCTGATGTTTTGGCGGAAAAGTTGGGGGAGGTGGGGGCGCTTTAGAAAAATAAGGAGTGAGCGTGCGGAAATTTAGGCGGGTGCTCATAAAATATATTCACTTCGTTCATTATTTTATATGGCACACACCCCTGTTCTTTTAAAAGAAGTTATAGATGGCCTTTCTTTTGATAAATCAGACAAGATTTTTGTTGATGCCACGGTCGGGTTTGCCGGACACAGCATTGAGGTCTGCCAGAGGTTTCCGTGGGTGAGGATTATCGGTTTGGATACGGATTCAGACGCGGTTGCCTCTTCTCGGGAGAAGATGTCTCAAAGCAAATGTCGGTTTGAAGCCGTCACCGCTAATTTTAGGAATATCGGTCGCGCGCTTGACGAAATGGGGGTAAAAGAAATTGACAAGATTCTGTTTGATATCGGCATGTCCTCTATGCAGCTTGACTCTTCCGGCCGAGGATTCAGTTTCCGAAAAGACGAACCGCTTCTGATGACAATGAAAAAAGAAATTTCAGCAAATGATCTGACCGCCTTTGAGATAGTTAACAGCTGGCCCAAAGATGATATTGCGGCGATATTGAAAGAATACGGGGAAGAGGGGTTTTTTATGAGAATTGCCGATTCCATTACCCGAGAAAGAAAGAAACATCCGATCAGCACGACCTTTGATTTAGTAAAGATCATTGAGAGTTCAGTTCCGTCGTTCTACAAAAAAAGAAAAATTTCACCGGCCACTAAAACATTCCAAGCGTTGAGGATTGCCGTCAATGATGAACTGAATTCACTGAAGATGGGGCTTAAGGATTCTTTTGAAAGGTTAAGGACGGGGGGCAGAATCGCGGTAATTTCTTTTCATAGCTTGGAAGATAGGATTGTTAAAAATTTTTTTAAAGAGATGAAGATAAATAGAAAAGCAATACAGATATTTAAAAAGCCCGTAACCGCAAGTCGAGAAGAGATTAAAGTAAATCCGCGGGCAAGGAGCGCGAAGTTGAGGATTGTAGAGAAACTGTAATTTGGAAAAAATTTAATAAATAAAAAATTAAAAATATGACAAAAAAAGCGACAAAATTTTTCTTTGCGCTAGGAAGCCGAAAAAGAGTTATTTTTTGGTCTCTGCTTTCTTTGGCTTGCCTCCTTTTTGCCGCCTATGTCTTGAGTATTAATCTGACTGTTTTTGGCACAGCTAAACGGGCAAATCTGGAAAAAGAAATAAACCTGCTTCATTTACAGATCGGCCAGCTTGAGTTTGACCTGCTCTCAAAAAAGAACGAAATAAATTCTAGTTTGGCAAAATCTTTTGGTTTTGAGGAGGCCGATAGGGTCAGGTTTATCTCTCGCAAATCTGTTGCTACAATATTGGGTATGGCCAGCATCCAATAAAGAATTTGGCTGTGGTTTAGCTTATGAAAAATAGAAATCTGCCCGTTTTTAGAATTTGGCTGTTGTCTCTCGGTCTTGTCTCTTTTGCTGTTGTCTTGCTGTTCCGCCTGTATTCACTCCAGATTCTTCAAGCCGATGTTTATAAAGAAAGGGCAGAGAGGCAGTACTATATTCCAGAAAGCAACATATTTGATAGGGGCTCAATATTTTTTCGGAACAAAGATGGTTCTCCTTTTCCGGCGGCTCTCCAGAAAAATGATTTTTCTTTGGTTATTTCGCCTGCCAATATAAAAAATTATGATTCTGTCTTCTATCAACTCTCTTCAATAGTAGAAATTGATGAAGAGGAATTTATCAAAAAATTTAAAAAAGGCGGTAGTTATCAGAAAATCGCGTCTAACTTAGGCATTATAGAAAGCGAAAAAATCAGAAAACTTAACCTGATCGGTGTGAGTTTGGAACACGAAAAGGCCAGAGCTTATCCCGCGAATAGTTTAGCGTCGCATATTCTCGGTTTTGTCGGCTTTAGGGAACATGACAAGATTGGTCAATATGGGCTTGAGAGGTACTATGAGAACATTTTGAAAAGAGAAGATCGAGCTACATTCGTGAATTTTTTTGCTGAAGTTTTTGCCGGAATCAAAGATACGGTTAATACAAATTCTCTTGCAGAAAAAGAAGGAGACATTTATGTCGGTATTGAGCCACAAGTCCAATCTTTTATTGAAGAGCAACTTAAAAATATTACAGAAAACAATAATGCTGAATATTCCGGCGCAATTATCATAAACCCCAGCAACGGTGAGATTGTTGCCATGGCATCCTCTCCGTCTTTTGATCCTAATAATTATAGTCGGGTTTCTTCAATTTCAATATTTACTAATCCGCTAGTTGAAAATGTCTACGAGATGGGCTCAATCATCAAGTCCCTGACATTAGCCGCTGGTTTGGATTTTGACGCTATCAGTCCGGAGACAACATATTTTGATCCCGGGACAATATTTTTGAACAGTCGCCAGATCTCAAATTATGATGGGCGGAGTCGAGGTCTGGTGGATATGCAAAAAGTTTTAAATGATTCTCTGAATACCGGCGCGGCTTTTGTTGTTCAGCAGATGGGTAATCAAAATTTTGCCAGATATATGTTTGATTTTGGCCTTGGGGAGACCTCTGGGATTGATTTGCCAAATGAGGCGACAAATATAGTTTCCAATCTAAGCAGTCAGCGTGACCTGGAATACGCAACGGCCTCCTTTGGGCAGGGGATTGCCACAACCCCGATTTCTACTGCTCGCGCCTTGTCTGTCTTGGCCAATGGCGGTGTTTTGATAACTCCTCATTTAGTCAAAAAAGTTGATTATAAAAATGGTTTTAGCAAACAAATATCTTATCAGCCGGGCCGTCGAGTTATAAAAGAAGAGACGTCGGAGGAGATTAGTCGTATGTTGGTCAAGGTTGTTGACGAAGCTCTGCTCGGGGGAAAGTTAAAAATGGAAAATTACAGCATAGCAGCTAAGACCGGCACGGCTCAAATCGCCAAGGATGATGGCCGGGGCTATTACGAAGATAAATTTTTGCACACCTTTTTTGGTTATTTTCCGGCCTTTGACGCCAAATTTCTGGTTTTTATTTTTACTTATGACCCGAAAGGGGTAAGATACGCCTCGGAGTCATTATCCGAGCCCTTTATGGAAATTACAAAGTATTTGATTAATTATTATGAAATTCCACCCGACAGATAACACGACGCCAATACACAAATTCACCCGCCTGCCATCGCCAGTATAAGTTGAATACTTTAAATATGGTCGACCAAATTAAGTCCGATAACCAAAACCATCTGGGACAGGCAATGGCGGGCAGGTGAATTTGTGTTGAGATGATTATGAAAAATATTCTAAAAAAAATTGTTGTTTACATTCTTACTCTTGAATCAAAGCTGATACTGAAAAAATACCGTCCGAAGATTGTGGCGATAACCGGCAGTGTCGGTAAAACCGGGACCAAAGATGTTGTCCACGCTCTTTTTTCTAAATTATATTTTGCTGAGAAAAGTCCGAAGAGTTTTAATAGCGAATTCGGCGCGCCACTTGCGATTATTGGTTGTGAACAGAGCGGTTGGAACAATCCTCTAAGTTGGCTGAAAATCATTCTTGGGGGACTGACCCTGATTATTTTACCCAACCATTATCCAAAGTGGTTGATTCTGGAAATTGGAGCTGACCGACCAGGCGATATAGAAAGTATCGCCAGGTGGATTCCGGTGGATGTAGCGATCTTTACCAGAATGGGCGAGGTGCCGGTGCATGTTGAATTTTTTGATTCACCGGCTGCTATTTTAAAAGAGAAACTTTTTTTGCTCGACGCTTTGAAGCCCGAAGGTGTGGTGGTTTTCAATTATGACGACCAGATTATCAAGAAAGAGTTTGAAAACAAGCGGGGATTCAATAAAATTTCTTACGGTTTTGAAAAGGGCGCGGATATTTCTGCTTCTAATTATAAAATTGTTTATAAAAAAACAACCGAGAAAATTCCGTCTGGCGTAAATTTTAAAATAAATTTCAAGGGGACCAGTGTGCCCGCGACAATCTACGGCACTATCGGCAAACAGCAGATTTACAGCACTTTGGCCGGTGTGGCCGCGGTATTGTCTCAAGGCGGTAATCCGGTAGTCGCCCTGGGGGTTCTCAAAGATTACAATTCTCAACCGGGCAGGATGAAAATTTTAAAGGGTCTAAAGGATACCGTTATAATTGATGACAGCTATAATTCTTCACCGATTGCTTTGCTGGAAGCCCTTCAGACAATTGAATCTGTCACAATTTCTGGTCGGAAGTTCGTAGTTTTGGGCGATATGATGGAAATCGGCAAGTATTCAATAGAAGAGCACCGGAAAATCGGAATCAGATCCGCTGAAGTCGCTGATTTTATTTTTGTCGTTGGCGTTCGCGCCAAATATATCGCCGAAGGCGCGCTGGAAGCGGGGTTTTCAGAGGAGAAGATTTTTAATTTTGACGACGCCCGTTTGGCTGGAAAGGGTTTGGAATTAAAATTGGCCAAAGGCGACCTTGTCTTGGTCAAGGGCTCTCAATCAATGCGGATGGAAAGAGTGGTAGAAGAGGTGATGGCGGAACCCTTGCGAAAGAATGAGCTTTTGGTGAGGCAGGAAGAGGAGTGGTTGGCTCGGTGATATTTTTGCGCTTGACTTGAAATTTTTTCAAATTTGTTTATTCTGTTTGTTATTTTTAACTATATGAAAAATGAAAATATTATTTTTTAAGTTATCAGCCGCGCTTGCACTATGGGTGTTTTTGATTAATTTTTTAAACTTTGCTGTTGCCAAAGAACCATCGGTCAAGACATTGTCTGATCAAGCAACTCCTACAAAATTTACATCTATCAAACTTGCCACTTGGCAACGGGAAAAAATCAAAGAGCTTCTTTATGGTTCGGAAAATCATATTAATGTTTTATATATGGGCAACAGTCGAATCGCCAGACCGATCGGTTTTGCTTTTGACGGTCTGGAAAATATTGCTTTTGAAAATGATCGACTGGCAGGAAACGGATTTGTCATACCCCTTAAGGGTTTTGGACAAAGCGAATTAGATGTTAATTTCCTTTTTAATTCAGGGAATAGCATGACGAACACTCCTCCGGCCTGGCGCGCCAACGATTCTTTCACTCTCTTTCATTCTGTCGGCGATTTTCCGGCTTTGGTTTTAATTCCCGGACGAATCCTTAAAATGGCCAATTTCGGCAGCGACGTTTTACTGATGCCTAGAAATGTTGAATTAAAATTGACCGTTCAATATCTTTCCGGCCCCGATCGCGGACAGTTTAAAATTACACCTATTGAGGTTTCAGGAGATACAGATATTGTAAAATCTCATCCAAGCGTTTTAGTGGATGGTTTTTCTGAAGATTACAAAGCTGATTTTGTGGAGATTGTATTGCCGGTAATGGAAAATCTGGAATTAAACAGAAGTTTTTTGCTTGAGGGGGTTTCTGGCGAATCAACTATTTTCAGAGTTAATGTTTTACGAAATGTCTCAAATGGCATCGCGCTTTCAGAGATGGCAGTTGGGGGAAGAAACTATCACCGTCAGGCGACGGAAACATCCGCCGAAAGCTGGACATCGTATGTTCGGGCATTCAATCCAGAAATTGTTTTCTGGCAATATGCCGGTAATGCCGAGTCAAATGTTGATCTGCTAATTTCGGCAACTAAGGAGCTCATTGATAGAGTGGCAACCGTTAATCCTAAAGCTCTTCATATTTTAACCTTAGACCATCCGACTCCTCGGGTTGATTGGCAGACGCCTTATTATCGCTCCAGACAATGGGCCGATGCTTTGTCTGGTTATCGTGGCGCGATTGTCATTGACCCGGAACCTTTTCTCCCGCAAGATTTTCTGGATTTGGCAGGAACTGAAAATTTAGGAGACTATTTTGATAATCCGGTGCATGAAAACCGTCTCGGCGCTAGGGTGGTATTTGACGCCACCTGGGAGGCATTGAAAGAATTTTAGGTGAATTGTCTTTCGCGCTTTTTCCAACCGCGAATGTCTCTCACGCACGCGGAGCGTGCGATTAGTCAGAGTTTTGTTGGAAAAAAGTTCGCGCAAAGGATATGATTAGTTCACAAAGGCGAAAATCCTGCACTGCTGCAGGATTTTTTGCACTTTGTGA
>DYGD01000008.1 GCA_020724885.1 Candidatus Paceibacter sp.
GTTAATTAACTGCTAATTATACAGAATCGGTGTCAAAAATTTGGGGTCCGGGCCAATGATTATTTTGCATGGCGCGAGTTTTTCCAAAAAATCGGCTCGAACCCGATTCTCAAAGACAAAACGCTTTCATGCAATTGGGGGGAACTTTGGGATTTCACCGCTTCCGCCCTTGGCGGAAGCGACATTGATAGCGCGATTTTGGCTTCCGCAAAATCGCTCCGCTTATTTAATTCCGAACAAGTTTCGTATGGTGGACTGTACCGGAATTGCACCGGTGACCTCTCGAATGCGAATCGAGTGTTCTACTAACTGAACTAACAGCCCCTGCCGCCTGCCACGTATTAAGATTTTCATTACTTTTGGACCCTAGCGGATTCGAACCGCTGACCTCCTCATTGCAAATGAGGCGCTCTACCAACTAAGCTAAGGGCCCACCACAGGACTCGATTCTTAATTATACACTCCTTGTCAGCGTAATCTCGAAAGACATATTCGCTATGCTCATTATTTTTCGGGACAAACCGGGCGCTCGGACCCCGTCGGCCTCTGGCGGAAACTAAGTCCCGACGATTCTGTCGGGATCCCGACCGCTTGGCGCGTTGGGACTAACGGCCTCCTATTAGCTTCAGATTATACTAAAAAACTTTCGGCTTTTCCACTATTTTTGATAAGAGAAATATGATATGATGGCAAACAACTTAGACAGGCGTAAGTCTGCCGAAGTTTTAATTTATGGAAAATTTTAATATAGAAAATAGGCCAGAAAGATCAACCTTAACCGCCGAGCAAGTTCAAAATCATATTGAATCGGCGCAAATTAGGTGGGTTAAAGCGGTAGAGCTTTTACACGAAACACCGGAAGCTTGTGTTGACGGTCGACGAACCGAAGGAGCTATTGGCACACCCGGAGGAAATGCCGGAGAGTTTATTTTATTTCTAGCTGCCGCCGAAGCGGCTTCGGGACGGGAAATTAATTCGGAAGAAATAGACGGCATTCTCGCTCGTTATCTTCAAGCGACCGGCAAGTTTTATATGCACACCGACTCTCATGCTTTGGAAATAGCTGCCGTTAGACAAGGGTTATTGGGAGAAACTTTAGGTCAAGAGGATAGACAAGAAATTTTAGAAAAGTTAACCCGACCGGAAAATATCGGTTGCGGGCATATTAGAAATATGATGCAAAACCCCGAACAATACGGGGTCAGGGCAGAGCTGGTAAAAAAGGCGTTAGAAGAAATAATTAAAGCAAGTTGGAAAAATGAAGATATAGAGATTGAGGTTTTAAAAGGCGAACACACCGAAGGCGCAGTGGTTAATGTTGTGATTGAGGATGAGGTGGATGAAAATACAGAAATTCCGGCAATTCCTCCTAACCTAGATGGCGAAGAAATGTTTGTCAATCATCCGCAAGTTGCTGGATTTTTAAGACGGGAAATTAGCCGGGAAGTCGGCGAAATTATCGGCTTTGAAATTGATGCCGGCAAATTTAGCCAACAAATCAAAACTCTCGCTGAAAAACAACTCAAAGCAACAGTCGGAAAATTAGCGGACGGTTTGCCAATTTACAATGCGGTTTTTGATCCAGTCGACAAAAAATTGATAAGGGTTGAAAAAGTGACTTAATGAAATTATCAACAGAATGAAAGATATTCACATCAGTTTACAAGCGGAAACTTTGGGACATTTCTTGGGATTGCCAATCACCAACAGTATCATTTTGTCTTTATTGGCCGGTTTAGTTTTGGTTGGCGGGGGGATGCTAGTGGCAAGCCGTCTTAAGCCGGTACCCGGTAAATCCCAAAACGTTGCGGAGATCGCCATAGACGGCACTCTATCTTTTATGGGTCAGGTTTTGGGCGACCAAAAGCAGGCGTTGAAATTTTTCCCGCTAGTGGCGACAATTTTCTTTTTTATTTTGCTAAACAATTGGTTGGGAGTTTTACCCGGTATCGGCTCTATCGGGATTTTTACCGATGTGCACGGCCACCAAGAATTTGTCCCGCTCTTTCGCGCCGCTGGAGCTGATTTGAATACCACTCTGGCTTTAGCGATCGTCGCTGTTTTAGCAACTCAAATTTTTGCTATAAAAAAACTTGGGTTTTTCAAACAGGCGGGGAAGTATTTTGATTTTAAACACGGGCCAATTCACTTTTTTGTCGGGATTCTGGAGTTAGTCGGAGAATTTGCCAAAGTCCTTTCTTTTTCTTTCCGTCTTTTTGGAAATATTTTCGCCGGCGAAGTTCTTTTGATAATTATGCTGTCGCTTCTGCCATTATTTGCAACTTTTGCCGTTTTACCCTTTTTCCTGCTAGAATATTTTGTAGGCTTTATTCAAGCGTTGGTTTTTGCTATGCTTACGCTGGTGTTTCTGAAAGTCGCAACGATGGAAGCAGAAGTGATGGAGCATTGATGGGGTACAGGGTATAGCCAATAGGGTTTAGTGAATTATTAAAAAAATGGTCGTAATTTAATTACAAATCATTAGTTATAAGTCAAAAAATATTATGGAAGCAGAATCAATGAGATTATTGGCGTCTGCCCTGGCAATAGGTTTGGGCGCAATCGGTCCGGCAATAGCTATCGGTATCTTGGCCGGCAAAGCCATGGAATCAATAGGAAGGAATCCGGAAGCGGCGCCAAAAATTCAGACCGCTATGATTTTGGCAATTGCTTTCGCCGAGGCCATTGCAATTTACGCCTTGGTGGTAGCACTCATCATAAAATTCGTTTAGAAATCCGACACCGATACACAAACTTGGACGAATGACGCTAATAAAGAATTCGTAAATTCGCGTCAATTCGTGGATTAGTGTTGATATAGACATGCAGGAACTACTACAAAATCTGGGTATTGACTGGAAAATATTGATCGCTCAAACGATCAACTTTGTTTTAATTCTATGGTTATTAAACCGGTTTGTCTTTAAAAAAATCGTCAAACACCTGGACGAAAGAAAAAATAAGATAGAGCAGGGACTAGTATTAACGGAAAAAGCTAAAAGAGAAATAGAACAAATAAGTGAAGCGAGGCAGAGAGAAATCAAAAAAGCCAGGGAAGAAGCAGAAAAAATTTTGAATGACGCCAGAAGTAGCTCGGTTGAAAAAGAAAAAGCCGCTATGTCGTTAGCAAGGTTAGAGGCAGAAAAAGTGATTGGAAAAGCCAAGATGGAAGCCGTGCAAGAAAAGAAAGACGCTGTTTTGGAGGCAAAATCAGAAATAAAAAAATTGGCTTTAATGGTAGCCGAGAAAATGCTCCATCGCAGTGTTAAAGAAGAAGATCAGGAAAACGCTGCTAGAGAAATACTTGAAAATTTAGAAAAAACTGATTATGCAAAACAGGTCTAAAAAATACGCTGACGCAATGGTTGAGATCTTGAAAATAGCCGAAGGAGAAGACGAGATCAAAAAAAAGGCCCAAAAACTAAAATCTCTTCTGGAAAAAAGAGGGGATATAAAATTAACTGGCGATATATTAAGAGAATTTTATAAAGGGTGGAAAACCAGAAACGGGCAGATTGCCAAATTGATTACTGCAAAGAAAATGCCCGAAAAATCAGTCAGACAAATAAAAACGGGTGTGGAATCAAAAGGGTATATCCTGGAAGAGATGGTTGAACCAGATCTGATAGGAGGCGCAAAATTATTTTTAGGCAATCACTACCTAATCGACTCTTCTTTCAAAGGCAAGCTATTAAGATTAGAAAAAGTAATACAATCAAGCAAAGATGACCAATAAAGATTTTACATTTGATATTTTAAAAAAAGAACTTGAGGGGATTAATGTAAACCTCGGCGGGGAAGAGGTCGGAAAAGTCATCAGTGTCGGTGACGGCGTAACCCAGATCGAAGGTCTGCCCGGAGTTCTCTTTTCAGAGATGGTAGAAATTGGCGAGAAGGCGGTGCCAGCCATGGTCTTGAATTTGGAAGAATATTCCGTCGGGGCCGTAATTTTAGGCGACGACACTAAAATCAAAGAAGGTGACGTGGTGAAAAAGACGGGGCAGGTTCTTTCTGTGCCGGTAGGCGAGCCACTTTTGGGTAGAGTGGTTAATCCGCTTGGCAGGCCAATAGACGGCAAGCCCAGCATAGAAGCAAAAGATTTTCTGCCGATAGAAAGACAGGCACCGTCGGTTTTTGACCGCCAAAGCGTTGATACACCGCTTTCTACCGGCATAAAAGTCATTGACGCGACCATTCCAGTCGGACGTGGCCAGAGAGAGCTCATCATCGGCGATCGGCAAATAGGAAAAACCGCGCTTGCTCAAGATGCAATTTTGAATCAATTGAACGAGCCGGAAGACAAACGGCCAATCTGCATATATGTCGCCATCGGCCAAAAAGCGTCAAAGGTTGCCAAATTTGTCCAAGAACTTGAAGAAAAAGGCGCTATGGACTTCACCATCGTGGTGGCCGCTAACGCTTCAGAACCGGCGCCACTTTGGTATATCGCCCCATATGCCGGCTGTTCAATGGGAGAGTATTTTAGGGACAAGGGCAGAGATGTTTTAATAATCTACGACGATCTGTCAAAACATGCTTGGGCTTGGCGTCAGATTGCCTTGCTGTTGCGCCGGCCACCCGGACGCGAGGCCTACCCAGGCGACGTTTTTTATCTGCACTCTCGCCTTTTAGAAAGAGCTGCCAGATTATCTGAAAAAAAAGGCGGGGGCTCTCTGACGGCCTTACCAATAATCGAAACCCAATTAGGAGATGTTTCCGCCTATATTCCAACCAACGTCATCTCCATTACCGATGGGCAAATTTATCTTGAGTCGGACTTGTTCTCAAAGGGACAAAGACCAGCGGTTAATATCGGATTGTCAGTTTCCCGCGTTGGCTCGGCCGCCCAAACCAAGGCAATGAAAAAAGTTGCGGCTAAATTAAAGCTGGACTTGGCGCAATTCCAAGAATTAGCGGCCTTTGCTCAATTTGCCCAGGACTTGGATAAAGAAACACGAGCTAAAATAGACCGCGGTGAACGACTGATGGAAATTTTAAAACAAGATCAATACAGGCCAATACCTTTTGAAGAGCAGGTGGCTGTTTTACTGGCAGTTAATGAAGGATTTTTTGATCAAACACCACTAGAAAAAGTTCGGGACGTTGAAAGCCGTCTGATACAATACATTACAGACAACCACGGTAGTATTTTAAAGAAAATCCGGGAATCGAGGGACTTGGATGATGAGACGAAAAATCAGCTTAAAGAAGCTTTGGGTAATTTTCAATTTTCAATGACCAATTTTCAATGAATTTTCAAACTCCAATTATCAAAAATGGAAAATTAATAATTGATAATTCTAATTCATGTCTTCCCGCCAATTAAAAACAAAAATAAAATCGGTCCGAAATATCAAGCAGATAACCAAAGCTGTGCAGATGGTCTCGGCAACCAAGATGCGCCGTTCGCAAACAGTGGCTTTGAATTCCAGGTCATACGCGAAAAAGTCGCTGTTAATCCTCTCTCATTTGCTAAACGACTCAGAGAAGAGAGACGAAGGGGGATTTCTGTGGCGAGAGCCGAAGCGGGCAGAAAAAACCGCACTCATTGTAATTACTTCCGATAAAGGCCTGGCTGGAAATTTTAATAATGCCGTCTTGCGTAAATCTTGGCAGTGGAAAGAAACTGAAGAAAAAGAGGGTCGGGAAGTTGAAGTTGTCGCCGTCGGCAAAAAAGCCCGGGACTTTTTCAAAAAAAGAAACTCAGTCATTACCGCAGAATTTTTAAATTTTGGCGATATAATTACTTTTGAAGACACTCGGCCTCTCGGCCAATGGATTCTGGACAACTTTAAAGACGGGAGATACAGAAAAATTTTTATCTGCTCTAATCAATTTGTTTCAGCACTGGTGCAAAAAGTGGAAATAAGTCAGATTCTTCCGCTTAAAAATGAAACCTTGCAACAAGTCATCAATAGCATCGTTCCCAAGGCCGGAAAATATTCAGAACTGGCTGGGCAAGATGAAAAAACAGAAGAAAGTAGAAATATTTCATACCTTTTAGAACCAACCAGAGGAGAGATAATGGAGAACTTGGCACAGGATTTAATCAGGGTTATGGCGATGTATTTTATTTTTGAGTCAAACGCCTCAGAGCATTCATCAAGAATGCTGGCAATGAAAAATGCGACAGAGAATGCCGGTCGGCTGCAAGAGGAATTGACTTTAAAGCTCAATAAAGCCAGACAGGCGGGAATTACCCAAGAATTAACAGAAATTTCCACCGCCAAGGAAGCATTAACAGCCAATTAATTAATCTTAAAAATGGAAACTGGAAAAATTATTCAGATTATGGGCCCGGTGGTGGATATTGAATTTTCTGCTGAAGACGGGTCATCGTCCAAGAGCAAACTGCCGGCAATTCAAAACGCATTAAAAATTAAAAAAAGTGATGGCAAAGATCTGATTCTGGAAGTTGCCCAGCACTTGGGCGGGAATCGCGTCAGGGCTTTAGCGATGGATTCCACCGATGGCTTGGCCAGAAAAATGGAAGTCCTAGATACCGGCGCCCCGATTTCTGTGCCGGTCGGCGAACATGTCCTTGGCAGAGTTTTTGATGTATTAGGCAACCCAATAGACGAAAAAGGAGAAGTCAAGGGTGAGGTCTCATCAATTTACCAACCAGCCCCGGAACTACAAGACCAAAAAACCGAGCCGGAGATTTTTGAAACCGGAATAAAGGTTATTGATCTTCTGGCGCCGATTATAAAAGGCGGAAAAGTGGGACTATTTGGCGGTGCCGGAGTGGGGAAGACGGTTTTACTTCAAGAGCTGATTGCCAACACCGCCCGCGAACACGGAGGTTATTCGGTTTTTGCCGGCGTTGGCGAAAGAACTCGCGAAGGCAACGATCTTTATCGCGAAATGGAAGAGTCGGGAGTTATCAAAAATACCGCCATGGTTTTCGGTCAGATGAACGAAGTTCCTGGCGCTCGTTTCCGAGCTGCCTTGACCGGACTCCGAATGGCCGAGTATTTCCGAGATGAAAGGGGGAAAGATGTTCTTTTCTTTATTGATAATATTTTCAGATTTGTTCAGGCTGGATCGGAAGTTTCAGTCCTATTAGGAAGAATGCCGTCAGCGGTGGGTTACCAACCGACTCTAGCAACCGATGTCGGTCTTTTGCAGGAAAGAATTGCTTCAACCAAAAACGGATCAGTTACATCCGTGCAAGCGATTTATGTACCGGCCGACGACATTACCGACCCCGCGCCAGCCACAACTTTTTCACACCTTGATTCAACTATCGTTTTATCCAGAGAGCTCGCTTCCTTGGGAATTTATCCGGCGGTAGATCCGCTTGATTCTCGTTCTTCAGCCCTTGATCCAAACATCGTCGGTCAAGAACATTACTCTGTCGCCAGAGAAGTGCAAAGAATCTTACAGAGATACAAAGAGCTTCAAGACATTATTGCGATCCTGGGAATGGAAGAATTGTCAGACGAAGATAAAAGAATCGTCTCACGAGCCCGCCGTATTCAAAAATTTCTATCCCAGCCATTTTTCGTTGCAGCTCAATTTACCGGCCGAGACGGAAAGTATGTCCCTCTTCAGGAAACTGTCAGAGCGTTCAAAGAAATTATTGAAGGCAAGCATGATGCTAAAGACGAATCAGCTTTTTATCTGAAAGGAGGCATAGACGAAGTATAGAAAAATAACAAATAAGATATGACATTTCCTCTACAAATCTTTGCAATAGATAGAGAAATCTTTGTCGGTGATGCAAAATCACTAATTGTTCCGTCTATAACCGGAGAACTTCAAATTTTACCGGAACACACCACCCTGATATCAATACTCAAAGAAGGAGATCTCATAATAGAAAAAGTTGACGGCCACGAAGAAAAATATCCAATCGCCGGCGGAACTCTTGAGGTTGGCACGACGGAGACCGTGGTCTTGGTAAGATTCTAAATTAAATCTAAACAAAGAATGTCTCTGCTGAATTTATTTCGGTATTGTAGACAGCGAAACTAGCTCCGGTATAACCCTGGCTCGGTTTTATACCGCAAACTGCGCCCGGGTTCAAGAGTAAGGTCTCACCGACTTTTTGATTAAAAACATTGTGAGTGTGGCCGAAAAAAACTGCGTCAAATTCTCCGGTGCCGGCCAAGAGTTCCGCCAGTTTGGGATAATGGCAAAAAGCGATTTTTCTTCCACCTAATTCTATTTGTCCGTATTCTTTGGCCAGAGGCGTCCAATGAATATTCTCACCGCCCCTTTCTTTCATCATTAAATGATCCTCATCAACATTGCCAAGGCAGGCATAAATCGGCAATTCAAATTTAGACAAAACAGCAGCGGTAAACGGCGCACATAAATCACCGCAAAAGATTACCGCTCCGACTTGGTCTTTGGTCTCGGTAATGATTTTTTCTAAATTGCCGATATGGTCGTGAATGTCCGATAAGATTATCACTTTCATAATCTAAATTATACCACCGATTCTGGTATAATTTTAAGAAATATGATTTTAAAACGAAAAATAATCTCGCAAAATAAAACCGCCAAAAAATACTTAGCCGAATTCGTCTACGGCGCCACTGATGGCACGGTTACTACCTTTGCCATTATTGCCGGTGCCATTGGCGCTTCGCTTGGCTCGGGAATTATTTTGGTTTTGGGATTTGCCAATCTTCTGGCCGATGGCTTTTCTATGGCTATCTCAAATTATCTTTCTACAAAATCACAAAAGGATATGCTTAAACAAGAATACTCTGGTAAGAGTCCGATAAAGACTGCCTTGGCAACTTTTTTGTCTTTCGTCGCCATTGGTTTTATTCCACTTTCAGCGTTTGTCTTCTCTTCATTTAGTCAAATAATTCAAGAAAACAAATTCCTGATTTCTGCGATAATGACGGGAATTGCTTTTTCCGTGATCGGTTGTATCAAAGGTGTCATAATCGAGAAAAAACCTATTTTATCTGGTATTGAATCCTTATTGATAGGCGGGGTGGCGGCATTTATCGCCTTTATTGTCGGGTTTATGTTGAAAAATCTGGTTTAATTCTTTATAGCACATCAAACTCAAATTATCTTATCCTCACCGACATCAAACTCTCACCCGGCATAAAAATCTGATAGGGAGTTTTGACTTTTAGAAAAAAAGTAATAATATCTTCTTTTAGAGCACCAAAGGAGGTAGCGGATGGCAAAGGCAGAAACAAAAAGAAGACGTAGGAAGGTCACAACCACCTGGTATGTGGAGACACTGACCCAGTTCGCCAATGTTGTCTTAAGCGGAATGCTCGACGCAGAAGAGGCCTGTACGCAGGTTCGACTTCCGGACGGCGACAGGGTCAACCTTTGGCGGTGCCGCGAGCACAAACAGATCACCGCCCTGAAAAGTCGTCGCGACATCAAGGAAGGGGCTAACTTCGTGATCTACAGGCAAAGGGGTAGTGGCGCAATTACTCGCATCTCGTTCAGCCAACTCAAGCACCGGGCCCGCGAAAAGAGAAAGGCTGCCAGAGAAACGCGAGAGAATCGGCAACCGTTTCTTTTCTGAAGCGCCCAGTTCTCCCGAACACCCGAGCCCGGTAATCCCGCCGGGTTTTTCTTTTTATCCATTGTGATAGTATCTATTTTGTATATTTTACAAGCGCGAATCGGGCTGTGGTATAAAGGTTATTATGCGCGGCTGGGGGTCGTGCGATCCCGGTTCAATTCCGGGCAGCCCGAAAAAATTAGAAGTTTGGAGGGAGAAGAAGATACGTTTCAATGTACTAGTACATTGAAACGTATCTTCTAGACGGAGTGCGTCGAACCGCTTGTTTTATAAGTCGTGGATCTTTCAGTTCTTGTCGCGCCCTTATCTCATCAAGAATGTGCGAAAAAAGAAAAGCCAAAGGGTAACGTTGCTTGGTTCTTTCCCATTCACTTTTTTGTAGTTTGGTTATTTTTTTCTGTTTTTGAATTATCTTTTTTCTTTGTTCCAAAAGCCGCTCAATCACAATTTTATAACCATTTCTATCTTCCTGATTTAATTTCTTTGAGACCGAGGTAATAGTGGCTCGTCCGGCGCCCGTATAACCTTGAATCTCCTCGGTAGTAAAACCAGCCCAAAGTAAGGCAGCAATTTCCACTCTTCTCATAAACATAGTAATTTCATCCGGATTTAAAAGATCGCGGAAAAAAGCTCTGACTTCATCTCGGGACTTGAGAGAAAAGATAATATCATAAAACTCTCCGATAAGTTGTATCCGTTGGGGTTTGGGAAGTTTATTAAGAGAAAACCTAACCATAAAATTTTTATTATTAACTTAATAATCCACCTTTACGCTCTTATTCTAACAAGAACAACCCTCCGTTTCAATGTACTAGTACATTGAAACGGAGGGTTGTTTCGATCACAGAAGCATTATGGATTATGTAAAAAGATAATGCTACCATTATTTTATGGATCGTAATTTAGCTTTAGAATTTGTTCGGGTCACCGAGGCGGCGGCGATTGCCGCCGCCCGCTGGATTGGCAGGGGAGAAAAGAAAAAAGCTGACGGGGTGGCGGTTGATGAGATGCGCGACAGATTTAATCAGATTGATTTTGCTGGGCGCATCGTCATCGGCGAAGGACGAAAAGACGAAGCGCCGGAGCTTTACGTTGGAGAAAGAGTGGGCAGGGGAAGGGGGCCGATGATGGATATTGCCGTTGATCCTCTAGAATGCACCGCTAGTGTGGCTTTCGGCCGACAAAACGCAATGTCGGTTATTTGCTCCGGACCCAAAGGCGTGCTACTTTCCGCACCCGACACTTATATGGAGAAAATTTCCGCCGGACCGAAAGCGGCAAAAGTGATTCACCTAGACGCCTCGGTTAAAACAAATATAGAAAAAGTTGCCAAAGCGCTCGGCAAGAAAAAAGGAGAGATCATTGTTGCAGTTTTGGATAAGCCCAGACACGAAGAAATTATCAAAAATATAAGAGAGGTCGGCGCAAGAATAAAGCTTTTCAGCGACGGCGATATATCAGCCGCTATTGCCACTTGTCTTCCAGGGTCGGGGATTGACTTACTTGTCGGCACCGGAGGCAGCGCTGAGGCGGTGCTCTCAGCGCCGGCGGTAAAAGCCCTCGGCGGAGAAATTTACTGCCGCTTTGCTCCACCAGATGAAAAACATCGGCAGCTTGTAAAAAAAGCTAATTTAAACACCAGAAAGGTATATTCAGCAAACGACTTGGCAAAAGGCAAAACCTTAACATTCACCGCAACCGGCGTCATTGACGGCCCGCTTCTGAAAGGCGTTCGATTTCTGGGCAATAAAATAATCACCCACTCAATCGTCATCCGCGGAGAGTCGGGAACGATAAGGTATATAGAAACACATCACCACCTTAGTAATAAAGGTAGCGGTTGCCCACTATATTATCATATGATAATATAGTAGTTTAGAAAGGTCGGAAAAATAAATATAATAAAAATCAATGACTACAATTTCAGTCCCTCTTCCATCTAATTTGGAAGAATTTGTTAAAAATCAAGTTAAGCAGGGCAGAGCAGCTAATAAAGCTGAGGTTGTTCGTCGCGCCCTTACGATGCTTGAAGAAGAAGAGGCTGTGCAAGCTGTTCTCCAGGCTCAAAGAGAAATTGAGTCTGGCAAAGGATTAAAAGGAGATTTAAAAAAACTGGCTAAAAAATTTAAATAATTTCTCCTTGATATGAAAATAATTTACGCGCCGGCATTTGTAAAACAATTTAAAAAACTGCCACCGGACCTTCAAGAAGAAGTAATTGAAAAAATAGAATTACTCAAAGAACATATCAATCATAAAAATCTTAGAGTCCACAAACTACACGGATATCTTAAAGAGTGCTATAGTTTCTCTGTGAATTACAAAACCAGAATAGTTTTTTCTTTCCTTTCAAAAACTGAAGTTGCACTATTAATAATAGGCGACCATGATATTTATAAGTAAAATATGATAATAACAATTAAAGTAATTGGCTGGATCATATTCTTCTTTTGGTTGATAAGTATAATCTTATCAGTAAGGCATATTAACCAATTCCGCATTAAATATAAAAACAGAGTGACGGAACATGTGCAAAATAATACGGATGATTCACTGTCTGAAGAGCTTTACAAAAAACCGCTTATCCGCATGATTTTCATATTAATTTTTGAAATCATCGCTCTTTCTGTAATTTTATATTTTTTAATTACATACTAAGTTTCAAGGACGTGAACAACAAACTCAAAAAAATTGCGGAGCAGATGGTTGCCCCGGGAAAGGGGATTTTGGCGGCGGATGAGAGTACGCCGACTATTGGAAAGCATTTTGACAAAATCGGATTGGAAAACACCAAGCCAAACCGCCAGGCCTACCGAGAAATGCTTTTTTCTACTTCCGGAATCGGACAATACATTTCCGGAGTGATTATGTATGACGAGACAATCCGCCAAAGCACAGCGAGCGGCAATGGTTTTGTTTCTGTTTTGCAAAACGAAGGAGTGCTTCCGGGAATAAAAGTTGATGAGGGAACCGCTCCCGACCCAAATTCTCCGAACGAAAAAATTACAAAAGGGTTGAACGGTTTACCAGAACGTTTGAAAGAATATGCTTCGCTTGGAGCAAAATTCACCAAATGGCGGGCGGTTATTACCATTGACGAAAATCAAAATCTGCCGACAGACGAGAATTTAAGAAGAAATGCTCAAGATTTAGCTCAATACGCAAAATTTGTACAAGAAGCCGGTTTGGTTCCCATAGTTGAACCGGAGGTCTTAATGGACGGTAAATACAGCACTCACAGCATAGAAAAATGCGCTGAAGTGACTGAAAAAACTTTAAATTACCTTTTTGAGGAGTTAAAAAACGCAGAAGTAGAAACAGAAGGAATAATCCTAAAGCCGAATATGATAGTTCCGGGAGAAAATTCCGGACAAAAAGTTTCGCCAGATGAAATCGCTCAAGCTACAATAACTTTGTTTAGAAAAATCTTGCCGGAAAACCTTCCAGGGATTGTCTTTCTATCCGGCGGACAAAGTGAAATTGAAGCGACAGAAAATTTAAATGCGATGAACAAAATGGGGGAGTTGCCTTGGCGCTTGAGCTTCTCTTACGGGCGAGCGCTCCAAGACAGTGCTTTGAAAATTTGGAACGGAAAACAAGAAAATGTTCCAGCCGCCCAAGCAAAGTTTCTCCACCGCGCCAAAATGAATTCTCTGGCAACTTTCGGAAAGTATTCTCCTGATTTAGAAAATGCGTAAGGTATTGTCTCAAAAGTTTTTTCAAAGGCCAGCGCATAAAGTGGTGGTTCTAAAAAGAATACCTCGCGCTTCGCGCGAGGTATGAGAGAACAGAGACAGAGGGCAGAGGTCCCGTCAACTCGCCGGAGCGAGTATCTCGAAGGCCAGACGGACGGCCTTGATCTCGTCGGGGAACATGGCGATCACGTTGGTATCCGTCACGCCAGTGCGCTTGTCGAAGTCGCGCAGCAAGTCGCGAATGTTTCCGATCTCGCTCTGCGGGAGAAGCTCCAGACCACCACTTGAAACCTCGAGTCGAATCAGGTGAATGAAGTCCGGGTCCGGCATAAAAATGCCGAAGGTGACTGCGTTTGCTTCCCGGTCATCCACCAACACGGTAAGACGACCACGGTTTTGAACCAGAAGCTTGTGAGCGGCCTCCTGACCGATTTCCTCTCCGGCCTCACGCAGGAGGGCTTCATCTTCTTTGTCGTCCTCAGGCTTCACCTTGCCGTGACAGGTCACCTGGCAACCACCAGGATAGCTCTCGTGGAAGTCATCCTTCTCGGGGTTGATCTTCCCACGCCGGCGAAGCACCGCCACCACTCCCATTCCAGGAATGTCTGTCAGGACAACAAGTCCGACAGACCGCTTCTTAGCTTTCTGCTCGGCCATCTCGGCCTCCTTTCTTATCTGCGCACGACCTCGTCAGAGAAGCCATTCTTCTCTTTTCTAGATTGAAATATATCAAAAATAATATAAAAATGTCAAATTTATCTATAGGGTTTATAATAGGAGAATGAGCGAACCGTTAGCCAATAAAATAAGGCCGAAAAATTTGAACGAATTTGTCGGGCAAGAGCATTTGGTGGGGAAAGGCAAACCTTTACGAAAAGCTATTGAAGAAAAGCATTTGTTTTCTTTTATTCTCTGGGGTCCGCCGGGTTCTGGCAAAACTACACTTGCCAGAATTTATGCCAAAAACTTAAACGCAGAAATTCACGAACTTTCAGCTGTTTCCGCCGGCAAAGACGATATAAGGGAAATTATAAGCGCAAGCCAAAATCAAAAACTTGAACTTAAACCGAAAATTCTATTCCTTGATGAAATTCATCGGTTTAACAAAGCTCAACAAGATTATTTACTCCCATTTGTGGAAAGCGGAGAATTGACCCTCATCGGCGCCACTACGGAAAACCCGAGTTTTGAGGTTATTGCGCCACTTCTTTCGCGCTGTAGAGTTTTTGTAATGGAGCCGTTTACTGAAAAGGAAATGGCAGAGATTATTCAAAGCATGAAAATTAAACTGTCTAAAGAATCAGAGAATTGGATTATAAAAATAGCGGACGGCGATGCGCGCCAAGCGATTGTCATTTTGGAAAATACTAAAAGATTATACGGAAAAATTACAGTTGAGACCTTAAAAGAAACGATTCAATCAAAACACCTTCGCTACGACAAAAAAGGTGATGAGCATTACAACACCATTTCGGCTTTCATAAAATCTATGCGCGCTAGCCAGCCGGATGCCGCACTTTACTATTTGGCCAGAATGATTGAAGCTGGCGAAGATCCGAAATTTATCGCTCGCCGGATGGTAATTTTTGCTTCTGAAGACATCGGGATGGCACAGCCGACCGCGCTTGTCGTTGCTAATGAAGTTTTCAAAGCGGTTGAAGTTATTGGAATGCCGGAAGCGCAGATAAACCTAGCTCACGGCGTGGTTTATCTTTCAACCGCAAAGAAAGACCGAAAGAGTTATGACGCTTACTTCCGCGCTTTGGAAGACGTCAAAAAATACGGCAATCTGCCGATTCCTCTCAAAATTAGAAACGCCCCGACAAAACTGATGAAGGATTTGGAATATGGCAAAGGTTATGATAAATACACTGATGAAAGTTATCTGCCGGATAAGTTGAGGGGTAAAAAATATTTAGGAAGAAATTAGGAAGAAAGATACTTAAGATGAAATTGCATTTCTGTGTGCTACACTTAAACCAGAAAGCACATCGTCGTTTTCATTAGCAGTTCACACCACACAAGGAGATAATCATGGTGACCGCAGAGACTGAAGCGACGGCCTCTCTGCCGTCTTCGCGTTCCGCACGGCTCGGGGTTCTCTTCTTCGTCGTCGCGCCTCCCATCGGCCTGATTTTGGCAATCTGGCTGGCCTGGGGCAATGGGGTCTATGCTCTGGACATCGGACAACTCATCTTCTGGCACACTATTACCGGACTGGGAGTGACTGTCGGCTTCCACCGACTTTTCACTCATGCCTCGTTCAAGACAAGCGCTCCGGTAAAAGCCGTGCTGGGAATCTTGGGTTCAATGACGATCCAAGGGAATTTGTTCAAATGGTGCGCCGTTCACATGAAGCACCATTCCCACAGCGACAAAGAAGGCGACCCTCACTCGCCCCACGCTTACGGAAAAGGATTCTGGGCGGTCTGGCGCGGATTCTGGCACGCCCACTTCGGATGGTTGTTCTCTCACGAGATGACTCACTCCGAAATGGACAAGCAGACAAAGAGGTTTAGAAAAGAACCTCTTCTGGTCTGGATTGACCGTTTCTTCCTCCTTTGGGTTGTCTTGGGACTTGCTTTCCCGTCTCTCATTGGGTGGCTTTTTACCGGCACTTGGGAAGGAGCCCTTCGCGGTTTCCTCTGGGGAGGAATCATCCGAGTGGGAACCGTACACCACGCCACCTGGAGCATCAATTCCGTCTGCCATATTTGGGGACGGAAAGATTTCCGAAGCGACGATCAGAGCCGTAACAACTGGATCTTCGGCATCCTGGGATGGGGTGAGGGTTGGCACAACGGCCATCACGCTTTCCTCTGGTCCGCCAAACATGGGCTTCTGCGCTGGCAGATTGACCCATCCTGGTGGATAATCAAGACGATGTCTTGGTTGGGGCTAGCAAGGGACATCAAGGTCCCTACGCCGAGCCAAATTGAAAAGGAGCGAAGCTGAAAAAACCAACGACCTCCCGGGCGCGAAGCGCCCGGGGGTTTTCTTATATAAAATGTTTTATAAAATATAATAATGGTTTTCAAAAACCGAAAGGAAGCGGGCAAGCTACTGACAGAAAAATTAACGGGCATTGTTAAACAGCCAGAAAAAGTTGAAAACAAAGAAGTAATTGAGCTTTTAGAAAAATCAAAAAACTTGCTATAGTAATACGGTATGAAAAAAGTAGGGAAGCTTGTAATTGCCAAAACAGAAGATCTGGTTTATTTAGCGAATCTAAAGAAGTTCATTTTTGTATCGGCAATTGTGTTTTTTTTGTCCGCTATTTATGGTTTTTTCTTTGTCTCTCTACACCCCGGATCAGCACAAGAATTTATCTCAGCATTTAGAGAACTTTCGCAAAAAATTGTGGGGTTGCGACAGCACGAATTAATACTTTTGATTTTCATAAACAATAGTGCGAAAATCATTATTTTAACGGTTTTGGGAGTACTCTTCGGGGTGGCGCCAGTCGTTTTCCTGGCTTTCAACGGATTCTTATTGGGAGTGGTGGCTTTTATAGCCCAATCCGAAAATAGCTGGTTATCTCTCGCCTTGGGCATCCTACCTCACGGACTTTTAGAGATCCCAATTCTGATAATAGCCGGGGCTATCGGCTTAAAACTGGGCGTTGTATTCATACAATCCCTAAAAGAACAAAAAAATATAATCCGCCAGGAATTTACAAAATCTTTAAAATTTTTGGGAGCGATTTTGATTCCGCTTTTGCTTTTTACCGCTTTCATTGAGGTTTTTATCACAAAAAGTTTGATCTATCTAATTTAAAACACATTGTTAAAATTATAAAAAATGAATTGGTACCAAAAAAGCAACGAAGAAGTGGTGACAAATCTAAATGTTAGACCGCAAGACGGATTAGCTGCTATTGAAGCAAAAATTCGACTTGAAAAGCACGGTTTGAACAAACTGCCTGAATCAAAACCGGATGGACTGTTAGTAATTTTCTTACGACAATTCCAAAGCCCGCTAATTTATCTTTTGTTAGCGGCAGCTTTAATTGTTTTTTTATTAAAAGAATGGATAGATGGATACATAATACTTTTTGTTTTGTTGTTTAATGCTGTCGCCGGCACCATTCAAGCCGGAAAGGCACAGAACACTCTTTTAGCTCTGAAAAAATTTACCGAAACTAACGCTACCGTTATCAGAGATGGCAAAGAGACGATCATTCCTGATTATCAAGTAGTACCGGGAGATATTATCGTGCTCCAAGAAGGAGAAAGAGTACCGGCCGATGCCAGAATCATCCGCTCGCACAATCTAAGAGCCGATGAATCGGCGTTCACCGGTGAATCAATACCGGTAACCAAATCATCGGATGCTCTGGAACAGTCGGGTTTAAAAACTGCTGAACAAAAGAATATGATCTTCAAAGGGACTAATCTGGTTGCTGGTAATGGCCAAGCAGTGGTGGTTGCCACAGGTTTAAAAACGGAAATTGGTAAAATCTCCCAAAAAATTAGCGGTATAAAAACCGAAATTCCGCTCCAAAAAAATATAAAAAACCTGTCTAATTTTATTATAGTCGCAGTGCTCGTAATAAGTAGCTTAATTTTTATCTCAGGCATTTTGGCGGGAAAGGAGTTAGAAGAGATTTTCTTACTCTCGGTTTCAGTCATAATTTCGGCTGTGCCCGAAGGTCTGCCAATCGTTATAACCCTGCTTTTAGCTACTGGCGTTTGGAGAATGAGTCGGCGACAAGTTTTAGTTAAAAAACTACAAGCCGTTGAAGCATTGGGGCAAGCTAAAGTGATTGCCGTGGATAAGACCGGCACTCTTACCAAAAGCCAGTTGGTGGTCCAGAAACTTTATTTGGATGAAGGAGATGAATATTCGGTTAGCGGAGTTGGCTATGATGAAGCAGGCGAAATAGCCCACGCCGGACAAAAAATAAATCCAACTGAGAACCCATTGGTCAAAAAAGCGGGAATTATTGCTGGCCTTTGTTCTGACGCTAAAATCTCCAAACGAGACAATGATTGGAAAATTTCTGGCGATCCAACCGAAGCGGCGCTATCGGTTTTTTCTGCCAAAGTCGGCTTTTCCGAAGAAATATTAGAGAAAAAATTTCCACAAATTTCCGAACTGCCTTTTGACTACAAACTCAAAAGAAAGGCCTCTCTAAATAAATTCCTGGACTCCGATTCCGAGCAAAAATTTATTTCAGTAACCGGCGCGCCGGAAATGGTTCTCCGGCTTTGTTCAAAGATAATCACCAAGAGTGGTGAAGAAGAAATGACCCCGGAAAAACAACAGAAGGCCTTGGAAGTTTTCTCAAAGATGTCAGAGTCGGCCTTACGGGTGATTGCTCTAGCCCAGAAAACAACCAGTAAAAACGAATTAAGCAATGACGACATCAAGGATCTGGTTTTTGTCGGTTTTGTCGGTATGAAAGACGCTCTTCGGGAAGAAGTGCCTGAGGCAATGGAAAAAGCTCGAGAAGCCGGAGTAAAGGTCGTAATGATCACCGGCGACCACAAGATCACTGCCCGAGTAATTGCTGAAGAAGCTGGCATCTGGAAACTGGGTGATAAAGTGCTGACTGACGAAGATCTTGAAAAACTATCACAAGAAGAGCTGTCGCGAGAATTGCCAAAAACATCAGTTTTTGCCCGTATCACACCCGAGCACAAATTGAAAATTGTTGAGGCCTATCGCTTGAGAGGCGAGACCATTGCTATGACCGGCGATGGCGTCAACGATGCCCTGTCTCTGGTTGCCG
Organism: Candidatus Paceibacter sp.; assembly: GCA_020724885.1. Taxonomy (GTDB): domain Bacteria; phylum Patescibacteriota; class Minisyncoccia; order Phycocordibacterales; family BOKC01; genus BOKC01. The sequence continues at coordinate 18,938 of DYGD01000008.1, forward strand.
CTGATTTGGGCGTCGCAATGGGAAAGGGCGGCACCGAGGTCGCCAAAGAGGCCTCTGATTTGGTGCTTTTGGACGACAATTTCGGCAGTATAATTTCAGCAGTGGAAGAAGGTCGGAGCATTTACAAAACCTTGCGCAAAGTTATGCTCTATCTTTTTGCTACAAGCTTAGGAGAAGTAATGGTAATAGGTGCGGCGCTTTTGATGGGATTACCTTTGCCGATTTTAGCCGCGCAATTGATCTGGTTAAACCTGGTGACAGATGGATTCCTTGATGTTTCTCTAGCCATGGAACCAAAAGAATCCGATATTCTGAAAGAAAAATTCAAAAAACCGAGCAAGTGGATTCTAAACAGTTGGGATCTGCAACGAATGATTCTGAACGCTTCAGTAATGGCGACAGTTTCTCTCTTGGTCTTTATCTACTTCTTCAAAAACTACAGCTATGAACACGCCCTCTCTGTGACTTTGACAACATTAGCCGCTTTCCAATGGTTCAAGGCATGGATCTGTCGCTCTGATCATCTTTCTATCTTCCAAATGAATCCATTTTCAAATAAGTATCTTCTGGGCGCTACCGGAATTGTGGTAATTTTGCAACTTTTAGCATTAAACACTCCTTTTATGCAGAGCATCTTACGTTTAACCCCCCTTAGTGTTAATGAGTGGATATTGGTGATCTCGGTTTGCCTCACTGGCGTCGCGGTAGATGAAATCCGCAAGATGATTTACCGAAAATTTGAAATGGGTAAAAACTTAGTGACTGCTATGTAATAACTTCAAATATGGGCAGAGGATTTTTAAAATTACAACAAAACGGATGGTACGCAACAACGATAGTTGCATTGGCCATTCTGAGTATCGCTCTCTTGGCTTACGAAATTTTTTATCCCGGAGCCACAGCTCGCGGGCACCAACTGGCCAGAGAGATTGATTTGGTCATTGCTTTTATTTTTTTAACCGATTTTTTTCTGGGATTTTTCTTTACTCAAGGGTGGCGCGGCAGATGGAATTATTTCAAGCGGGATTGGCTGAATTTGGCTTCTTCAATTCCGATTACCAACGACTTTGTTCGGATCTTCCGCTTACTGCGAATCTTCCGAGCCCTGCGAGTTATCCGAGCTTTTATGAATTTTGAATTCGCAGAAAGAAGAAGACAGAATTACGGAAAAAAAAGTTGAAGGTCCTTTAGAAAAATGCTATAAACTATCTTGGAAAAGCGGGCGTTCCGCTTTGTTTGTTCTCGCCCTTTGAAATGGAGAATAGGAAATGAGAAAAAAGACAGCTCCGCTTATGCATGACCCGTTCGGTCCGGTCTGGGGCGCTTCGGGTGTCCAAGGATTCTACGGAGAAGGATACCCTTTCCATCGATGGTTGGAACGATTTCCAATAGGTTTTGGCTTTGAGGAGACAACCTTCGTGGCCAAGACCGCTACCAGGGACCCTCGTCCGGGGAACATGCCACTTGACGGAATCCGACCCAAAGAGCGTCTACCTCGCTGTGTCCACGTTCGGCCACTCAAGGCAGTTGCTCTCAACGCAGTCGGACTTTCCAACCCAGGGTTGGAGACGCTTCTGGCGGGACCCTTCCCGGACATCACGCCGTGGCAAGAAAGACAAGAACCCTTCCAAATCTCACTGATGTCTCTGGCGACGACCCCAGAATCCAGGATTCAGGAAACACGAGACAACCTGGAACTGATCGCGAGAGTTCTGCCCAACTTCAGGACCCAATACCTGGGAATTCAAATCAACATCTCTTGTCCGAATGTCGGCGTAGAACATGGCGCCACAGAAGACACAGAGAACGAGATTCTGGATATCATCGATTTGGCGTGGAAAATCCTGGGAAACAAAACCTACCTCATCATCAAGCTCCCGCCAACATTCCCGCCGCAGTCAGCTGTGAGGTTCTCGAATCATGCCGCTTGCTGGGGAATCTGCTTCTCAAACACCGTTCCGTGGCGGAGCCCAATCCCGTGGCTGTCTGAAGATTCGCCACTACAAATCAAATGGGATCAGCTCTTCGGCAGGAACACAAAGTCGCCACTGCAACGTCGTGGCTTTGAACAGCCGGGCGGCTTGTCCGGCCAGCCACTACTGCCAATCACCTGTGAATGGATTCGCCAAGCTCGTGAAGACGGCGTCCTTTGCCACATCAACGGTGGCGGTGGAATCCTCCACCCGAGAGATGTGTTTGCCGTTTTCGCCGCCGGCGCTGATTCAATCTCGCTCGGTTCAATCGCTTTCTTGAGACCTTGGCGTCTCCAAGATTGCATCCTGCAGGCCTGGAGAGAATACGACAAAACTCTCACGGAGAAAATCTGGTAGGAAATCACCCGACAAACAGCAACCAACCCCGAGCCGTGAAGACGAAATCCAACTATGTCCCCCACCCCGCTGAAGCGGGGCGGGGAAGACTGCGGGGTTCGGGTCTTCAAGGGAGGACAAGAGCTTCCGTGGACACTCGTTTCCTAATCTCCAATTCGCACATTCACCCAGCACCACTTTTTGCCCTCGGGCAAAAAGTGGTGCTGGGTGTTTTCTTTTTACTGAAAATAAGTAAAATATTGCCTTAAGGGCCTATGGTATAGTAGTAACACACATCCATGGCATGGATGAGTCGGGGGTGCGATTCCCCCTAGGTCCACCAAAGTTGATTAGTTGCCTCGATTTGATTTTTTGGATATATCTGTGTTAACCTGACCTCGGTATTGAGCCCGATAGTCGGGCTCAAATTGCACACACCTGTTCCTCACAAACCAATAGGCAGGAGCATCCACATGAAGACAGAACTCAACAAAGTTCCAGGACCAGAGAGCGCTGTTCTGATGGATCTTGCGTCCATCCGCCGCCTCACGCTGGGGGACTTCGGCAGGGATATGACTCCCGCCGAGTTCCGCCACATCTTCGAGGTGTGCGACGCACTCTGGCTACACTCAGGCGATCCGAAAGCTCCGCATGCGGAGCTCACCTCGGGACGCTGCAGCAATGGTTTCGTGGATGTTCTTCGGGTGCTTCGGTACTCGAATCTCTGCGAGATCATGGCGGGACAGCTCGTCCGCCAACTGCGCAAGCACTACGACGGGAACGTGGATTGGGTCATCGGCTCAGATCACGCAGGAGCAACTTTGTCCTTCGCAGTCGCGGCGCAGCTCAAGGCACAGCACGACTTCACCGAAAAGGGCGAGGGCAAGACGCAGACCTGGAAACGTTTTGCTATCCAGCCCAGCGAGATCGTTCTCCAGGTCGAAGATCTCATCACGACCACAGGCACGCTCCAAGCGGTTCGTGAAGGTGTCCGGTCGGGCAATCCGAATCCGATGTCGTTCGCTCCACTCTCACTTACGCTCGTTCATCGCTCGCCGACATACGAGTTCGAGGGTGCGCCGATCGTTTACGTGGCGCACTACGACATCGAGTCGTGGGATCCCAAGGATTGCCCGCTCTGTGCGGGCGGATCTGAACGGCTCCGACCGAAACAGAACTGGGCGCGCCTAGTGGCCGCCATGCGCACCTGACACCAACAAGGAATCAGGCAACCCGAACCACCATCCGATTTGCCAAAGGCAAATCGGATGGTGGTTCTTTTCTTTATCCAGAAAAGGAACTTAAACAACCTGGACTTTTTGTTTTTTTAAGATAGATGCCAGGATTGACGGCACAACAAGCGTCGTCAAAATTACCATAATAACAATAATTGAAAAAATAGAATCAGAAATCACCCCAAGCGACAAACCAATAGAGGCAAAAATCAAACCAACTTCGCCACGAGGTACCATACCCCAACCGACCAGCCAGCGACTGCCTTTTTCAGCTGCCACACCGGCAATTATCTTCCCGACAAAGGCAATCAAAGTTACCGCCAAAGCCACCAGTAATATTTTTCCATTAAAAAGTGTTTCAAGCTTAACACCCATACCGACCATAATAAAGAAAATCGGTACCAGAAAATGAGCGACTGGCTCCATCAGTTCCTCAATATGCCTATGAGCATGAGTTTTTATATTATATGAAATTTTTTGTTTCAGCTCGCTATCCGGCGCGTCTTTGATGGAGTTTCTGACATCATCCACAATCGCCTGATCTTTAAATGACTTGAAATGGACCGGGTCTAAAATTAATCCGGCGGCAAAGGCACCGACAATCGGAGCCAGCCCAATTTGATTGGCGGCATAAGCAAAAATCAAGCAGAAACCAAATGCCAAAGAAAATTTCATACTGACCCCATTGTGGATTTTTGAGAAAAATTTCCCAATGTAAGGAGCCGAGAGTTGTCCAATCACGATGGCCCCGATTAAAAACAAAACCGCTTTGGCAATAATCCAAGAAATTACTCCCAAAGAAACCGCGCCGAGAGTCGCCATCGCAGAGATAACTGCCAAAATAACCAGACCCAAGACATCATCAATCACTGCCGCTCCCAAAACAGTCTGCGCAGCTGGCAATTGCAATTTACCCAAATCCTTGAACACTCTGGCGGTGATTCCAACAGAAGTGGCGGTTAGCGCCGCCCCCAAAAACATATAAGCAATCATTGACTGGCCGGGCAAAAGCAAGGGTCCGGCAACATAAGTCCCTAAAACAAACGGCACAATCACACCGATAATCGCAACCGCAAAGGCCCTTATACCAACTTTTCGCATTTTTTGAATATTTGACTCAAGACCAACCTGAAAAAGCAGAATCACGACACCAAGTTCGGCCAAGAATTGGATAATGCTATTTTCTTTTATCGGCTCAAAAATCGTGATACCAATCAGAGCCAAATTTCCCAACACCACACCCATCACAAGCTCACCCAAAACCGAAGGTTGTCCGAATCTTTCTACCAAACTTGAGAGCTTGGCGGCAATCAGAACCACAGCAATCATCAAAAAAACTACCGCGATCGCGCTGCCATGAGCATCGCCAGCGGCAAAAGCCACCATAGGTAAAGCCAAAACGGCTAAGAAAACATTCACTAAGAAAATTATTTTCATAACAAATTAAAATTACAAAATACAGGTCCGACACTCGCACAAGAAGATTATTTTAATTAATAAATTTTAAAAATAAAGAGAGACGAGACGCCTCTTGTGGATAACTGACACCAATAGATAATCTCAAACAATTTCAAATCTTGAGATAGGAAAACCGGCCAAACACTTCCAATCGAAGTGCTTGGAAACAAGTTTATAGAAGTTGTGTGTTAAAATCAAAAGATGCCTACTTTTGTTTCTTTTTTTATTATTTTGCTAGTAGCGGTGATATTTTCACAGCTCTTTTCCAGAATGAGAATCCCTTGGGTGGTTGCTTTGATTGTCGGTGGAATTTTCATCGGGCCTTCGGGGTTGGGTTTGTTCCAATTTGACGCCACTATTGATTTTCTAGCACAGATCGGATTAGTTTTTTTGATGTTTATGGCTGGTCTTGAATCAAAATTCTCTGACACAAAAAACATACAGTCCAAAATTATTCTGACAACCCTGCTTGTCGGGCTGGTCCCAGCGATTGTCGGGCTTGGTGTCGGGTATTACTTTAAGTCCGAATGGCCGGCAGCAATTTTGATAGGAATTATTTTTATGTCTTCTGCTATTGCTCTGCTGATTCCTCAATTCCAATCTCAAAAAATAATCGGCACTGACCTGGGAAAAATAATAGTGAACTCCGTCATCGTAATGGATGCCGCCAGCTTGATACTGCTGTCGCTTTTTTTGCAAATAACAAATGACAGTTTCTCTGCCTGGAATCTGTTGTTTTATCCGCTAATTTTGACTATTTTAGCGGTAATGATGTTTATCATCCCGAAGATTCGCTGGCTCACCTTTGAAGAAAATTATCCCGAGGAGCAGGATCTTTTTGAGAAAGAATTGCGGTTTGTAATTTTAATTTTAATCGGCTTTGTCGTATTTTTTGAACTGGTCGGACTGCACGCAATTATCGCCGGCTTCTTTGCCGGGTTGATTTTGTCGCAATCAATGAAAAGCCGGATACTCAAAGCAAAACTACACGCCATAGGATACGGATTTTTTGTGCCAGTGTTTTTTGTTGTCGTCGGTGCCAGCACCGATATTTCTATATTCTGGGGTGGGGAAAATTTTCAATCGTTGTTTCTGGTCTTGAGCATAATAATCTGCCTTGTATTGTCCAAGTTCGCAAGTGGTTTCTTGTCCGGAAAATTGGGAGGTTTAAAAGCGAAAGAGAGTTTCTTTCTCGGTTTTGCCGTAATACCACAACTATCAACATCTTTAGCTGTTGCTTTTCTTGGTTTTGGGCAGGGAATAATAGACCGAGATATTCTCTCTTCAGTAGTAGCGCTGACAATCGTCACAAGCATATTAGCGCCGATAGCGGTGGGTTTTATAGGAAAAAGACTGCCAGAACAGCAGTTAATAACAGAGCAGTAACAAAAAAAATTAGCTCTTCGGCAAAATCTTATACATCCCTGTCCCGCAAGTTGAACAGGTGCCTTTGGCCGCAGGACGACCCGGCTTTATCTCAACTTTCTGCACGCCGGTCATCTCTCGCTTTTCTTTGCACTTGACACAATACCCAATAACTTTATCTTCCATAATTTAAGGATACCATAAAAAATCAGGGAAGCAAAATTATCCACACACAGTAAATTGGTATCTCTATAAATTGAATTCCACACAAACTTCTTGACCATCTTGACCCAAAAACTAAAATATGAAAAGATACTTATCCAGAACCGCCTCTAACGTGGGGGCGGAAGAGGGAACACAGACAGAGAAGGGAAAGCTCATGTCTGGAAGAGGAACGGTGGCAATGAGACCCGTCCGCACTGAGAGAGGGAAAGGGGGGAGAAACCGTCAGCGGCTCAAGCGGGTCCAGGACAAAGACCTTCAGCAGATCATGCTTGATCTGCTGAACGCCGAGTTCTCGTTTCTGAATCGCAGAGAAAAGGCGGGATTCATCAGGGGTCTGAACACTGGTCGTCCCATCAGTGCCGCCCTTCTCGAGAGAATTCCGTCTGAAATCCGCGAGAGGATCGGGACATTCCGGAAACCGGGCAAGGGGTTCAGGAAGAAGATCAAGGCCTCTTGACCCACAACACCACACGCACACATTCGTTCCCACACGGGAGGCGCCAGCGCCTCCCGTTCTTTTTTGACAAAAAATCTAAGCTATGTAAAAATACGAGAGGAAAATCAGTCGCCAAAAGTTGGCGAAGAAAGGAGAAAAAAGTGGGGCTACCGATGAGAGAAATAATAGGGAGGTTCGAACAAGCTGAAGCCAGAGCAAGCAGAGAAAGAAAGAGAGGAAGACAGCAACCGCCGAGACAAAGGAAGGAAAACACTGGTGGCAACGGTCATCAACTGGTCAAAGTGGAGCTCGGCTCACCCCCATACAAGCGGGTGGAGGACATGCTCGAAACAGAGGCCGGGAAAAAAGCTCTGGGAGCCAAGGGCGGAGGCGGCCACAGAGAATCAAATAAAAAACAGCTCCTTAGTGCACTAAGGAATGGCACCCTAGTCCCAAAGAAAATCATGCGCGGATTCCCGCAGAGGATGCAACAAGAAATCAAAGCGATCCAACGGGGCGCGTGGTGCAAGGACTGGCACTCCAACCACATTCAATCCAGCTGACAACCAGGATTGAAATCATCAGCAGGCAAGATGTGCGCCTGCTGTTTTTTTACCCCTTTAGCAAGGCAAGTAATTTATAGCAATATTTTTTAGTTTTGGCGCCAGCCGTCAAGCGAATTAATGGCTCGGTGTTGGAAGCACGGATATTCAAAAAACTGTCCTTGAAAATTACCGACAGACCATCTCGTTTTTCAATTTTAACCGCTGATTTGGAAAATCTTTTCTCCAACTGATTTTGCAAATCAGAAAAGTTGCCTTGAAACTTCTGATTTTTCATTTCTATAAAAAATTCAGGCAAATTCTTGATTTGCGCCAAAAGAGTATTATCTGATTTTGAAAGCAAATTGAGCACCTTTATCAAAGCCATCATTCCGGAATCGGCGCCGAAAAAATCCTTAAAATAAAAATGGCCGGAATATTCGCCCGCGACACCGGCTTTGTGTTTTTTCATTTCGGTTTTTACATAGTAAGAACCGACTTTTGAGGGCTTTAATTCTTTTGGTGGAAAGGCCTTCATCAACCTCAAACTTTGAAAAACTAATTCATCCGCGACAAATGGCGGTTTTGATGATTCAAATAATAGAATTGAAGTTAGAAAAGAGGGCAGTGGTCGACCTGTCTCGTCTATAAAGAAAACCCGATCGCCGTCAGCGTCAAAGACCGCGCCGAGATCGGCTTTTTCTTTTTTGACTTTTTCAACGCATTGATTCAGAGCACTATCGGCCAGGGGGTTCGGGCCATGAGCCGGGAAATTTCCGTTCGGTTTGCCATTTATCAAAATAAGTTTAATTTTTGGATGGTTTCCAAAAACCGCTCTGACAACCATTCCAGCGATGCCGTTTGAAGCATCACAAACGACTTTCAGCGGTCGCTGAACTTTAAGAAACTTTTTCAGAAAGCTTGAGTAGGATTGAAGATAATTCATAATTTCAGGATTTGGGTAATTAAGCTCTAGACTTTAGGGATTTCCTAAGGCCTAACATCCTAGCGCCTAACACCTGTTCTATTTCTTTTCCGCTTACCATTTCTGCTTTCGGACCGACAATCTTGAAGCCATTGTATTCTTTTGGATTATGCGAGGCGGTTATCATCGCGCCGCCAACCGCCTTAAAATGATTCACTAAAAAATAAAACATCGGGGTGGTTGATAGACCGACTTTCTCAATTTTAAACTTCTTTTTATTTTCTTTTGCATAGTTTTCGAAACCCCTCAAAAAGCTTTTAAACAAAATTTTTGAGCTCAAGCGAGCATCATAAGCAACGACAAAAACCCCGTCCTTAAAATAATTGGTGCAAGTTTGGCCGATTAAGATAGCAGTTGCTTCATCAAGCTCTTTGGGATAAATGCCACGGATGTCGTATTGTTTGAAAATACTCATAAATATAATGTCAATCTACCAATCTTATGCCAATCTGCAAATATTTGCTGATTTAGTATATCATTCGTTGATTAGAATTGTGATATTATAACTAGATGGAAAACTCAATACGAAATTTTGCCGAGCAATTTAACTTTGAACCAAAGGTAGAAAACGAAGAGAATCTACATCCAGCCGAGAGTTTTGTGGTCGGCGGAATGGGCGGTTCTCGCTTGTCGGCCGGAATTTTGCAATCAATTTTTCCCGACCTTGATTTAATTATCCATAAAAATTACGGCTTGCCGGCGAAAAAACTAGACAAATCTCTGTTTATCGCCAGCTCTTTTTCCGGAAACACAGAAGAAGTACTTGATTTTCTGGAAAAAGCAATGGCACAAAAATTGAACACGGCCGTTATCAGTTCAGGCGGAAAACTGCTTCAAATTGCTCAAGAAAACAAACTGCCGTTCATCCAACTCCCAAACGAAGGCATTCAGCCAAGAATAGCATTGGGATATTCAACATTGGCATTATTCAGCTTCATTAAAAAAACTTTCGTGCCCGAACCGCAGACCTTGGCGCGAATATTAAATCCGCTTCGCTTTGAAGATCAGGGAGAAGAATTGGCGAGAACACTAAAGAATAAGATACCGATTATTTATAGCTCGGAGCAAAATAAGATAGCGGCCGAAATTTGGAAGATTAATTTCAACGAAACCGGTAAAATTCCGGCTTTTTGTAATGTTTTACCGGAACTCAATCACAATGAAATGACCAGCTTTGACCACAATAATCAAAGCCAACTTCTTTCGGAAAATTTTTCTTTTGTTTTGCTTCATGATTCCGAAGACCATCCGAGAATTAAAATGAGGATGGAAGTGTTAACAAAAATTTTAGAGCGGAAAGAATTGCCGACAAAAATGCTAGAATTTGAGGGCGAAGGTCGGGCCGAGCGGATTTTTAATTCTGTATTGCTTTCGTGCTGGACAGCGCTCTACACTGCCCGTCTTTACGGCGCCGAGCCAGAAGAAGTTCCTATGGTAGAGAAGTTTAAAAACTTAATCAGTGATTAGCATCTTGCGATTAGTTATTTAGAAAATTTATGTTCATTTTATTTGATCTCGGAAAAACAAAACTGAGAATCGCCGGCACTACCGACAAAAAAAAGTTCTTCGGAGAGCAGATTTTAAAAACACCGAAAACTTTGGAGCAAGCGGTGGATTTGATAATTAAAGAGGGAAGCCAGATTTCCAAAACCGCAAAAATTACGGGTTTTGTCGGCGGAGTCACAGCTGTCTTGGATAAAAGCCGAGGAGAAAAAATCGCCACTCTACTGAAAAAAAAGACCGGCAAAAAGGCAATTATCAGCAATGACTCGGCTTTGGTGGGCCTTGGCGAAGCTCATTACGGCGCCGGAAAAGGATTTTCAATTGTTCAATACATCACCGTCAGCAGTGGCATCGGTGGCGCGCGAATCGTGGATGGAGCAATCGCCAAATCACACTTTGGTTTTGAGCCGGGCAATCAGATAATTGATTGGAAAAATAAAATAAAACTGGAAGACATCGCCTCCGGCACCGCCATTAAGAAAAAATATAAAAAAGATCCAAAAGAAGTTTTGGCGCCAGAAGTTTGGCGTGATTTGTGCGAGCCCTTGGCAGTCGGCCTTTATAATTCAATTCTCCACTGGACGCCGGAGGTAGTGGTTCTCGGCGGTTCAATGATTACGGGAGAGCCGGCAATACCCATCAGAGGCATTGAGCAACAAATCAAAAAAATCAATACAATCCTTCCCAAATTGCCGCCGATAAAGAAGGCAAAATTAGACCAATTTGGCGGGCTTTACGGCGCTTTGGTTTTACTGCAAAAGCATTGACTTTTTTGACTGATGTATTATCTTTAAGGCAGAATATAGTGTCTCCCAAAACCCCGCCCAAACCCGTCCTGCTGATAAGGAGTTTAAAATGAATGAAAATGGTAGGAAAGTTCTTTTGGATCTGGGGGAAACCAAAAGAAAGATCGAACACAATCAAAGAGAGCTTGTCACTCTGCGCGCAAATCTTAAAGAAGCCAACAAGGCCGAAGATGAACCTCTGGCTCAAACTATCGAGAACAAGATCAGGCAACGCAATACAGAGATTGAAACTCTGCGCGAAGAATACAGAAAACTCCAAGAAACGTCTCGTTCAAACCCAATCCGGGCACGAAGACAGGAGAGAACTCGTGACGACTTGGCATAAAGTCGTAAAAGGGGAGTCACCACCTCGCCGGCAGTATCCGTAAGGAAATTGCCGGCATTCTCTATTCTAAAATTTCTAAAACAACCTTATGAAAATCGGTATTGTAGGATTGCCAAATGTTGGTAAAAGTACGCTTTTCAATGCCCTGACCAAAAAATCCGTTCCGGCAGAAAACTATCCGTTTTGCACCATTGACCCGTCGGTTGGTATCGTCGCAGTGCCGGACGAGCGACTGCAAAAACTTTCGGAATTTTCCAAATCTGAAAAAACAGTGCCGGCGGTGGTGGAATTCGTGGACATTGCCGGCTTGGTCAAAGGCGCTTCAGAAGGCGAAGGGTTAGGCAATCAATTTCTTTCCCACATCCGCGAGGTTGATGCCATCGCTCATGTGGTTCGAGCTTTTGACGACAAAGACATTATTCACGTCGCCGGCAAAATTGACCCAAAAACCGACGCCGAAATCATCAACCTAGAATTACAACTGGCTGATGAACAAAGCATCGCCAAAAGGGAGGAGCGGGCAAAGAAAGATAAAAATTTGCCGCCTCTCCAACTGCTTCGCGACAAGCCGATGCTTTATGTTGTGAACACTTCTGGAGCGAGCGCCAATATGGAAGTGGAAATGCCCGGGCATTTCGTAAAAGTTGATCCTGTATTTGGAACCGGTCTGGATAAACTCATTAAAAAAAGCTACGAAATTTTGGGGTTGATTACTTTCTTTACTACCGGCAAAGACGAAAGCCGAGCTTGGACAATTAAAGACGGCTCCACCGCTCCTGTTGCCGGCTCGGCAATCCACAGCGACTTTCGCGATAAATTCATCCGAGCTGAAGTCATTGCTTGGAATAAACTTTTAGAAGCCGGCTCATACGGCAGTGCTCGCGAAAAGGGCTGGATTAGAACGGAGGGAAAAGAATACATTGTGCAAGATGGTGATGTGATAGAATTCAAAATCTAAATCACCTCAAACTACAACACGCCCAAATATAGATATTGAGATAAAATTTAAGTGTCAGATGTGTTAGATAGGCACCATCTAACACATCTGACACAGTGTCCCGACTCCCGAAGCCACCACCCTTTCACTAATATTAACAATCTGCCACGGCCGCTTTAAATTGTTAATATCACCTTCTCCAAAAACTTACCGTAAAAATTAACTCCGAAAAAGCATTTTCTACAAAATCTGACGGCCGTCAGATTTTGTAAAAAATGCTGAATCTCACTGGCATTGATGGGAATTGAACTTCACTTAAGCCGAGCGAGGATATCAAGCTGGTCAATTAAAGCATTGTGAGCAAGATGGCGGTTTTCATCCAACCTCCGCATTTCATCCTTTGGCACCTCGTCTCTTTTACTTAACAAATTGAAAGCAAATATGGTCTGAACATAACGCGCGACACACTCTTGGAGGGCTTGGAAATTTTCCTCAACATTTTCTCGGTCTTGGTCAGACAAAAAATCGGGCAGGTTCTTGATATAACTCTTCAAATTTTCGTATATCCTGGCTTTCTCGCCGATCTCTTCCAAATCGACAATTTGCCTCTCGGCACCGGCTCTTCTTCTCCATGTGTCTCTTAAAAAATCCTCCATATTGCTTTAATTATATCAAAAAGTGCTATAATTAAAAAATGAAAACTTCACCAAAAGATTTTTTTCTTCATCTGGCTGTTATCGCTTCACTCTATACAATAGCCGTCAGTTTTATAAATCTGGCCTGGCGGATTATTGACTATGTTTTTCCCTCCGGAAATTTTTACGGATATTATGAACGAACACTCTCCGCGCCGGTTGCTACTTTAATTGTTGTTTTTCCAATTTTCATAATTCTATACTGGCTTTTAAATCGGGAATATCAAAAAATACCGGAAAAAAGAAATCTTTGGATTAGAAAGTGGCTTGTTTATATCACCTTATTTCTCTCCGGCATCGTAATAGTGGTTGACTTGATCGTTGTGTTAATTTCTTTTCTCGGCGGAGAACTTTTGACCGTCGGCTTTGTCCTAAAAGCTCTTGCGGTATTTATCGTCGCTCTGGCAATTTTTGGCTATTACATCGTTGACTTGCGCGGACAAACGACTTCTAAAATAAATAAAATTTCCGCTTGGGCTTCCGGTCTTATAATTCTTATTCTGATTATTTCCGGATTTTCAATTTTAGGTTCACCCCGCACCCAACGTCTATTGCGGATTGACGAACAAAAGATTGGAGATTTGCAGAATATCCAGTGGCAAGTGGTTAATTTCTGGCAAAATAAAGGGGAAGTGCCAAAAACTCTTGCCGATTTATCCGACCCGATTTCCGGTTTTATTGCGCCTCGCGACCCACAGAGCGGGGAAGCGTATGGATATCGTGTTTTAAGCGCGCCTTTAACTTTTGAACTTTGCGCTAATTTTAATTTGGAGAGCCGCCCCGTATATCGGGGGACTGCGTCCCCCGATATACGGGGCTTTGACCTCCCCAAACCTATCACTCCGCAGGACTCCTGGAACCATCCAGCCGGCAACCATTGCTTTGAAAGAACCATAGACCCGGAGCTCTACCCCCACACCAAAAGATAAATCATCTTTTGGTGTGGGGGTATATCCGATGAGAAAAAATTAATTTAGAAAAAAAGCCGCGCTGTTTGCACAGACACGGCCCTCGTTCACCACACACACCTTGACCTTCTTCCGTCTTTAGAGGGTTCCCTCACCTGAAATTGACCGCGGATTCCACGGCCAAAAGTAGCCGACCCCCCCTTCCTCTGTTGAGGGGGTTCCCTCACTGAATCAGCATTGATGTTAGTTACATCGCTGGGTAGCCGACCCCCCTTCCTCTGTTGAGGGGGTTCCCTCACTCAAATATGGTGCAATACGCGGCTCTCACAAGTAGCCGACCCCCCTTCCTCTGTTGAGGGGGTTCCCTCACTTCTGACGGACAAAAGCAAACTTGGCCAGTTAGTAGCCGACCCCCCTTCCTCTGTTGAGGGGGTTCCCTCACTTAACGTGGTGATGGTCGGCGAGATGCGGGAGTAGCCGACCCCCCTTCCTCTGTTGAGGGGGTTCCCTCACCAGTCCAAAATGA
>DYGD01000009.1 GCA_020724885.1 Candidatus Paceibacter sp.
CCTTTCCATTTTTTGTCGGCTCCCCCCACACCCCCCGCCGAAAATCTAAAGAAAGGAAGGAAAATTTTTGGTTTTGTACCGCGACCGAAGGGAGCGGACGAGGCGCAAAATCCGAGCGTACGATTTAGTCAGGAGCCACCACGCGCTCCGCGCGTACGAAATAGGTTCGCGCAAAGGTTAATATGTCAGCATTTTTAACTCTCTTACCTTGAATTACGAAATAGGAGTTTCGGCTGTAAAATCCAGATTTCGGCTGCGCCTCGTTAAAAATTTTTCACCAATACCTCCGGCATTAAGTTCAAAATTTTTAACTTCGGCTCGCCTGAAATCTGAATTTCTCGCCAAGAAACCTATTTCGTAATTCAAGGTCTTCTTAGAAAAAAGAAACCCCGCGGACGAACCCGCGGGGTATTGTTGATGTTGTTGCGTGCGTATCAAGGCTTGTTTCTGGCTTCGGCGGCGGCTCTGGCGGCGGCTTCCGCTTCTGCCCTCTGCATCTGCTCCTGCCGCTGTTCCTGCGTAATGTTGTGAACACCGCCGTCTCCGCCTTCGCCACCAGCTCCGCCTTCGGCAGTGCTAACAACATTGGTTGTGGTGTTGACCGTTCGGTTGAGACCAGTGATGCGACCGAGCACCAGGTTTGCGCTCGCACCGAGGTTCAGAGTCACCGCGGGCCCGGTGGACGCATAAGCCGGATCGGGGTAGATGTGCTTGTTCAGACGAGAGTGGACAGGCTGGATGTAAGTCGTCTTTCCACCAACCCAACTCCCTTCCGTCAGAACCACCGCCGACACATAGTCGGGATCAGAATCGGGGTGGTCGTTCGGGAAGCGAACAGCCACCGGCTCCATGTAACTGATCTTGGAGCCGCCACAGCCGACGGCCAAAACCAAGATCGGAAACATCACGCAGACCAAGACGAATTTTCTCATTGCCTTCTCCTTTACTGTCTGTGTTCGTGGTTTGTCCCTCTCACCGCACTTCCAAGAAATGTTCCGGAAGGATGGTGAGGTCATCAGGAAAACGTATCCAGTTGTCTCTAGGATCAGTTGAATTCCGAAGAGTTTCGTCTTCGGCGCTCGCTCTGAGTTGGGGCAGATAGAACAAGTAGCGAATGAAGTCGCCCTCTTTGACACCCGGAGGAATTCTGAAAGGCGCGTTGGCAACCTCCAGAAACTCTTCTTTGGTGACAAAGAGTTTGAAAGAGCATCGCCGGTCGGTCATATTCGGCGGGCCATAGAGCGCCGCCTCATCCACCTGCGCTTGCAGATGGCTGAGGGCGGTAGCGACCCTAGAGAGCTCTGCTCTGATCGCCTCATCACTTTCGTTTGTTCTCCCTTCATTCTCCTTTCTCGCCGACCCATTGCTGATGAACTCCTGGTTTGCGCTGACGTTCTGGATCTCCTTGGCCAGATTACCAAGAATTGACTGAATCTCTCCGACCGAATCTTCCAGAAAGCCCTGACGACCATGCAGGTGCTGAAGACCTTCTGAGAGACGCTTCATCCTCTCTTCAATACCCCGAAGAGTGTCCACAAGGACACGGTCGGACTTTTGAAGTTCGGAGACCTGACTCTGGAGATGTCCGATTGATTCCCCGATGGATTCCTGGATGGCGGGGGCAGGATCAGCTTCTTCGGCTGAAAATTCCTCGCTCTCCGGCTCCTCCCCTTTCTCGGTTGTGGCTTCGGCGACCGCCTCTGCCTCTGTTGTCTCCGTCCGTGCAACAACTTCCTGTTGAGGTTTCGACGGCTGATCATTGAAGTCCGGAGCGTTCACAACACCCAAGACCGCAACGCCCGCCGCCACAACAATTCCAACCACTTTCACGAAAGTTTCCATTATCTCACTCCATTTGCTGATCTTGTGTATTCTCTGACAAACCCGAGCACGAGCTATGGCTTGATTTATGCAACAACATCAAAGTTCATCTGACAAGGACTATATACCTTATACCCCGCGCCTGTCAATTGACTTTTTTAAAAGGATGATATAGAATTCGAAGCGGAAAGTCCCCGGGATGTTCTCGGGGCAATTGTTCCTTGACGTGAGGAATATACGATACGGAAACACCGGATCGAAAGGAGGTCCACAATGGACCAGCAGAGTCAGAATTCGTCCGGGCCTCCTGGCGCACCAAGCCAGCAGGGGCAGACACTACAACAGCTATCGTGGCTACGAAGATGGTGGGATCGGCGTGGACAGTTTGACGTGGGCGTAGTGATTCTTTACGGAATCGCTACAGCTATCTTCTTCCTACTTCGCGCTCTCCCGATTCCGATCGCAGAAACTGACTACATGGTACCTTTGGAGTGGGGGTGGTTGACTTATGTCGTCTTCTACACCTGGAAAAGCTTCAGGACTGTCGACACCACTGAACGTGCAGTCAAGACATTCTTCAAGCGCGACATACAAGATGTCGACCGAGGACTCACATTCGTGCCACTTTGGATCTGCGACTTGATCACCTTCACCAGAAACATGATTGTTCTGGAGGTGGGAACACCTCAAGAGCTCACAATCAGAGGAGAAGGCGGTCAAGTGGTTGGCACAGAGCGTGTGGAAGCGGGTGCGGAGGTCATCAGAGCTAGTCAAGAGCCGCTACGAGTCACTTTCTCACACAGAGAAGGAGCCGTCTGGAATCGAAACTGGTGGAATGAAAAAGGCGATCAGTTAGATGAGAAGAAGTTCCCTGACACTGATCACCTGTCTCGACGGCTCACTGCTGATCCTAATGTGGTGATTTGGCTACGAATCACCAGACCACGACAATTCGTTCGGACTATGGGAACAGTGGAACGGGCTATAGTGCTGCTCGAGAAAGCGGCAATGATCGCTATTCAAGAGTACTGCTCAAAACGCACCCCCTCTGTTGTTCTTAGCAATCTCGAAGATGCTCAAGATTACCTTCGCGACCGATTGGAAAGGTTGGTTGGTGATCCTGATGCCGAGAAACGCGCCCGAGAAAGAGGAGAAACCGAAGACGACATCAGAAAGTGGAGAATACCAGAGCCCTGGGGATTGGATATCGCCGGAGCCAAAATCAAGGCTATGGGCTTGCCGTTTCGAGTCAACAAGGCCATTGCAGACGCCAGAGAAGCGGGGTTCCAACGAGATAAGATTGTAACTCTGGCAGATGCTGAGGCTGAGAGAATGAGACGACTTAACGAACTGGCCAATCAACCGGGTGGTGGTCTGATGCTCCAACTGGAACAACTGGCTACAATCAAGGCAACAATAGGGCCTACAGACAAAGTCGTCCTTGTCGACAGCACCAACCCAATCGCGGCCGTTCTTGGTGGAATTGTTGGAGGGAAACACATTCTCCAGCAACCGCCTCCTTCAGCTCCGACACTTCCCGCTCCCCCACCCCTTCCTGCTTCGTCATCAACACCTCCCCCCCAACCACCTCCACCTCCGGACTCCCCCTAATTCCTCACGCACCCCCGCCCCGACGCACACGCGCCGGGGCATTTCTTTTTTCTGCGATTTTTGTCTTGACGAAAAAAGTAAAATATGCTAGGGTCTTAAACGGAAAGCACTTCGTCATCGTCATCAAAACCAAACGGCTTGTTGCCGTCTGGTTAAGGAATTCATACTCGGAAGTAACAGAAAGGAGCTCGCGATGAATATTGCTCAGCAACAGGCCGCCGCGATAGTCATCGCGGCACCAAAGACAATCTACAGAAAACTCAAAGAAATCAAGTCACTGCTACCTGTCCCTCTCTTCGCTCTGGTGACGGTTCTGGCTTTGGTATTCGTAAACAACCAAAGAATAGCGACACCAGAGGAAAGAATACCCGCAACGACGGAGAAAGTGACCGAAGAAGAGAAGCATGAGAAAGAAGACGGAACAACGGAGACAGCAGAGAAGAAGGGCGGATCAACCAATACTGCTTCGGTAGGCACAGAAGAAGAGAGCGAGGGCGGGACCAATTCTAAAGGACAAAGCATAGTACTGTGGTGGCCCCCGGTCCTTCTCATCCTTCTGATAGCTGCTTACAGAGAAGCGAAGCGCCGTGATCGACTCAAGCTGTTCTGGACATTGACCATACCCGGCCTCTTGTTGCTAGCTTTCTACCTCATCTGGGGCAAGTGGGATCCAGATCCGAAAGTGCTCTACTACGGCAAATGGCTCGGCGGAGCGCTGGCCATCGTCATCGGGTCATGGTTCCTTTCCAAGCTGTTCCGACGAAGAGGAACACCGGCCACAGCTCCAACCACGCCTAGGAGAGCAACCGGGGTCAGTCGCTGGGGTCGAATCCTCGTCTCACTCGGCGCTGTTCTGTTCGCATTCGCTCTGTTTAACGCCATCTTCTGGTGGATCTCACCGGGGACGTGGGCAACAGCAGCAAGCGAACAAGGCAACTTCTCAATCGCCTTCTGGGCGTCGCAAGCCCTTGGGGTCGTGGTCACAACCTTCCTTCTGGCAACAACCAAGATCTCTGACGGCTACAAAAAGACCAGAGACGTTGCTCTGTTTGGAATAGGGTTCCTCCTCATCGCCCTCATCATCGCGTACATCCCTCCGGGGAGAGCGTGGGAGAAAGCCAGAGAACTCTGGTCCGAACTTTCGTGGCCGGCATTGTCCGCAATAGGATCCGGCACCAACATTACAACTGAACAGAGGACAACAACAAGGACAGAACCTGCCAAACGGCGGTGGGCATCAACAAGCTACCCTGGCAAAGTCCAGGGCCTAACCGAAGCTACCAACCTACTAAGCCAATACTCTCTCACAGTCAGCATCGCGGAAGAGGGCGACACGTTGACCATCACTACCTTCCTGGAAAAGAGCCACGCTACGGAAAAAATCACCCTCCGTCGGACAAGTGCCGGCCGATTTGAGGGCAAATACCGATACTCAAACCCGTCTGGCGAGGGCGAGATGTGGCTGGAGCGGGACAATTCTGGGTACTCTGGAGAATGGAGAGGTACCCATTCCAACTGGCAGTGGGTGCCGATGGAAATCCGACCCAGATGACGATCACACGGGCGGCGAGCGTTCTACGCTCGCCGCCTTTTCATTTCTATTTTACCCCCCCGTTCTTGAAACCACCCCTTGTCTGCTTTGCAGACAAGGGGTGGTTTTTAAAATCCACAACAAATCTTAAATCTTTTACGGAATAATCTCCCGCGGTGCTTCAATACCGAAAGTACCGAGAATGATTCTGATAATGCCGAAAACGGCTATCATAATAAAAAGCCCAATCAAGCCCCAGAGCATATGCTTTTTACCAATCTCTCTCTTTTCATCAGAACCGGTGCCGGCAACAAACTGAAAAATACCCCACACAAAAACCAATGCCGCCGTCGCTATAAGCAAGATAATCAGCGGATTGATGATAACCTGATTGATTTTGTAGATTATGGGAATCATTTGAGCTCGGAGTGAAAACTCAAGAACCCCGCCAAAAGCGGGGTTCAATTTTGAGAATTAAAGTCCGGGAATCCCTGGAGGTGCTGGAGGTTGTCTTTCAGGAAAGACAGTAATCAGCAGATTAACAATACCCCAAATCGCCACCATCACAAAGAAAGCGACTATACCCCAGATCATAATGGCCTTTCCTTTGCTTCTCTTGTCTTCATCACCAGCCGAAGCAATAAACATCATCAAACCCCAGAGGAAGAAAACCAAAGCCAGAGCAATGATCAATCCGGTTACGATATTCAGAAAACCTCTGAAAGCATTGAGAAAATTACCAACCTCTCCAAACTGCGCGTTAAGTACCGCTACCGGTAATGCCAGAAACAAACCAGCCGGCAAGGCCCATGCTACTAATTTTTTCATTATTTTTGTTTTTTTAAGATTACCTTAATAATTTTTTTAAAAAACGACCTTGTAAAATTTTAATACTATTTTCTACTTTATTCAATAACGGTTTTGCACAATCACTCAATCATTCAATCATTCCGGTGTAATTCAATTTTTATCTTGGCAAAACATCAGGTAGAAATATCGGTGGCAGTGGAGCTCCACCAAACGGCAAAAACACAGATGCCAAGAGCCGAACAATGCCCCAAATGGCAATCATAACCGCAAGAGCAATAATGCCCCAAAACATCTTTTGCTTCCCTTCGCTCCTCTTATCTTCGTTGCCAGAGTTTAGAATAAACAGGGCCATACCCCAGAGGAAAAAAACCAAAGCTAGAGCGATTATAACCTTTACCAACACGTTCAAGAAAGATAGAAAACTTATCAGAAAAACCATAAAAGGACCGTAGTGGGGTATCCCTGGGATTCCACAAAGCTCCTTCGGAATTACGCCTAAATTGCAAAGAAGAGTAAAAATTTGATCCATAAATTTACTGAAAGATTATTTAATAAAAATTAATTGAGACGAGGAACAGGCAAAATACCGAGGCCAATTTGCAATATCCACATAATACTGCCAATACTTATCATTATAACCAACGCAATAATGCCCCAAAACATCTTCTGCTTCCCTTCGCTCCTCTTATCTTCGTTGCCAGAGTTTAGAATAAACAGGGCCACCCCCCAAAGAAAGAAAGCCAGCGCCAAACCCATAATAACCAACAAAAGTAAATATAAAGGAATCCAAGCCCAGGCCAAAAGCGATTGAATGGTTGGAGTTTGCGCCAAAGCAAAGACCGGAATTACAATAAATAGAGCGCTAAGTGAAATTTTTATACCTATGATTTTCATATCTGCTTTTTGATTACTAATTTATCACTTTGTCTTAAGTTGGGGTAAAATTTTTCCAAACCCCGTACCAAACACACTGGCATAGAGGATATTTACCAACGCCCACAGTGAAATCGCCACAAAAAGAGCAATGATCCCCCAAGTCATCAGGGTCTTGCCTTCGGCCCGTTTTTTTTCATCACCAGATTTCAAAATAAACAACGCCAACCCCCAAAAAAATATAATAAAAGACAAAAAGATAACTAGAGGAGCGGCCAGGCCTAAAATATTTAAGGCGATATCAACAAAATCCTGAAAATTTTTCGGCGCCGGAGGTCTCAATTGGGCAAATACAACAACAGGTAAAAAAAACAAAGAGAAAGCGGTGAGTTTGGCAACTATACTTTTCATTTTTTTACTATTTTAATATTTACTTTTTGCCGTCTATTTCGGGCATCCCAATCCAGGCACATTATCTACTATCAAGCAAATGGTATTTCTGATACCTTCGGAAATCACCAGAGCGCCTAAAAGAACGGCAATCCCAACCACTGTCCAAGTGAAGGTCTTTTTAGCGGTCTTTAATTTATCTTCATTACCTTGAGCGGTCACAAAAAGAAAGCCGGAAAAAACCAGCGCCACCACTGCCACCACCGCGCCAATCGGCAAGACAATCTCTTTGAGAATTTTGTTTAAAAAATCAAGCAGGGTTAAATCTTCTTTGAAGGGGCTTTCAAGACCTGGACCTGCGTCTGGTGGTCTATAGGCAAACACATTATCAGAGAAGATAAAAGGGGCGCCGACCAACAAAACTGAAAATATCAACAAAAAAACCAGAGATCTCTTTAGACGATTAAAAATCATATTGAATATTTTACCATCATCTCCTTAATAAGATAAAGTCGGGTTTGAGTAAAACACTAACAATAAGCCAAACAATCAACCAAGCCGCCAAGACAAAAAACAAACCGATAGCGACTTTTTTGAAAATTCCGTGAGCTTTTTTAATTTTATCTTCACTGCCGGCCGATGACAAATAGAGGAAACCCGCCCAAGCGAAAGCAATAGCCGAAAGCGGTATGGCAATAGCTATCATAAAATTCATTATATTTTGCGCCAACTCCAAAAGCTCCGCCCAACCGCAACCGGAAGGCGGGCAGTCCGGCACCAACCCTCCCCCACCGCCGGCCAAGGGTTGCGAAGAATCAGAATCAGAAGAAGCACCCACTTCGTCAGTTGGGACAGAATCTCCGCCACCGCCTACACCATTCATCCCCGGGTCAGGCAAATGCCCCTGCCCAAAAGCCAGAGGCGCGAAACTAATAAAAGACAGAGTCATAAACAAACCGAGCGCCAAGATAAAACAAAAAAATTTTTTCATTTTTAAAATTAGTTAAACAAAAGCTCCAATTCGCGATGAGCCCTCTGCACAGCGTCTCTAACTCTGGCCCGGCCCCCCGTCACCGACTCTATCATATTTTGGAAAATCCGATTTGCTTGTCCAACATCAGGAATAAACCATTGTCTGGAGATAATGGCACTTTGGTAAAATGTTTCCATAAAAGCCCTTTCCGGACGAGATGAGAGTAAATCCCTTCTGGCTGGCGGGAGATTTCTGACTTGGCTGAAAGCTAACGCGGAATCAGCGCTTGTGAGAATAGAAGCGACCCTAAAAGCACCGGCAATATCACCGGACCGCGCATTTATCGCCAAACCCTCAAACTTACCGTAAGTCAGACGACCGTTTGCAACATCAGCTTGCGGCAAAATTGACACATCAAAATTTAGGTTCGGATTTCTATCTCTTATTTCAAAAAGCTCCGAAGCAAAACCAAAATAAATCGCTAGATTACCAGAAATAAAATGTTCTTTGGATCTCGGAAGAGCCCGATTCCAACTGTAAAAAGGCTTTAACGGATTTGAAAATTCGGTATAAAAACTCAATGCCCGATCAGCGGGAATTGCCGGCAAACCTCGGGATTCTTCAAAAATATTCCGAATACCGCTTCCAACCATCTTTTCTGTTATCGGATTTCCCGCCTGCATAACAAGCGAGCTTAAAATTTCAAGCGAATGATTTATGTTTGAATATTCTCCCAAAGCCACCGCGCTTCGGCTAATGTTGAGATTGGGGTCCTTTCTGGTCAGTTTTTCCGCCAAATCAAAAAACTCGTCCCAAAACCTCGGTGGTTCAACAATTCCAGCAGAAGTAAAGATGTCGCGATTCCAATACATAACCAACGGGTCAACAATGGTCGGAAAAGCCCAAATTCCATCTTCAGTCAGGAAAATTTCGGATCCCTCCACAAAAGAATTCTTGAAAGTTCTTTCCGAAAAACTAGCCAACGGTACTTTGAAAATCCTCTGGCTTCGCTGGTTCAAAAGATCACTGTCCACAAAAAACAAATCCGGACTCTGGCCGGAAGCAATCGCTTCAAGCAATTCTTGATCAAAAGATTCCGGTCGTTTTTCAACATAATTTATCTTTATCTCTTCGTTTTTGTCCAAGCCGGTTGAACTCATAACCGCGCTGAATTGGTTTCTAGACATAGAACCCCAAATCAAGACCTCTATCGCCGGAGTTCGGTCACCAGTCCTGAACATGGCAAAAACTAATATCCCGACAATAAAAAAACCAGCAAACACGCCGAACACGATCAATTGAAATTTGGATAGGTTCTTCATATCACGACACAAATTTACCTACCCGCCATTGCCTGTCCCAGATGATTTTGGTCTCGGGCTTAATTTGGTCGACCATATTACTTTTGATAAATTGTTTAACTTATGCTGGCGATGGCAGGCAGGCGAATCACCGAGAATTACACGAATGAAAGGAATCTATTAAAATCATAACACATTATTCGTGTCATTCGTCCCCATTCGCGGATTGGTGTCGGATTTTTTAAAAACTAGCCCATAATGGTGGTCTCCGATATCAGAAAAAACCCTATCAAGAACAAAACCTTGTCGAGCAAACAACTCCTTGGCTTTTTCCGGAGATATGACGGATTTTTCTTCCGGACCCAAACCACCGAAAGAATCCAGCCAATCAATCAAAAAAACTCTGCCGCCCTCTTTTAAAATCCTATGGACTTCTGACAAAAAGGTTTCTTTGTCTTGAACCTGAAATAAAATGTTTGAAGCAATGGCAATATCAATAGAGTTGTCAGCCAACCGAGTGCCACCGACTTTTTCAACATCGCCCCAAATCACCTCAAGGTTTGAAAGATGTCTCTCTCTGGCACGGAACTTCAGGTCGGATAAAATTTCTTTCTGTACATCAATCGCATAAACCCTGCCACTTTCACCAACCATTAAAGACGCTGGCAGAGAATATTCGCCGGGTCCAGAACCTAAATCAGCCACTTTCATCCCCGGTAGAATCTGAAGCCGCTCTATGTTTTTTTGAGGATTGGTGAACATGATAGAAATTCTTAACGAACAAAGTGAGTTTTAGAATTTCATCACCCTGTTAAATAGATTTCTGAAAATTTACCAAATTTTCAGAAATCTAGATTTTGAGTAAAGCTCAAAATCTATTTAACGGGGTCTAAGAAATTATAGTCGCTTTGCTCCTTAATTTCAAAGACAAATCAACGACGCTATCTTGTCCCCTTCCCGCAACTTCATAATTCTAACGCCTTGCGTCTGCCGACCCAAGGTCGGAATCTGAGACAGGTCAGTCCTCAAAACCTGACCTCTCTGCGAGATGGCGACGATCTCGTCTTCTTCTTCTATAACCTTAGCGGCGATCAGAGGGCCTGTTTTGTCAGTCACCTTTGCCGTCTTAATGCCGGAACCTCCACGGTTTTGCCTTTTGTATTCTTTGAGTTTGGTCTTTTTTCCGAAACCGCCTCGGCTAACAACCAGTATTTCCGGATCCTTATATTCTTTTTTGATTATCTGCATTGCGGCGACTGAATCATTTTTGCCGAGCTTTATGGCCCGAACACCTGTCGCGCCCCGCCCCATATTTCTAAAATCAGCTTCTTTGAAACGAATTGACTGACCCTGTGAAGAAACAACGGTGATATCATCACCCGGACTCACCAACTCAACCGATGCAAGTTTGTCGCCGGCCAACAACTTTATGGCAATAATTCCGCTTCGCCTGACATCGCTGAAACTCTCGGCTTCAACTTTTTTGGCCGTGCCGCGCTCGGTTATCATAAAGGCCGAAAGTTTTGAGACATCCTCACCTTTGCGCAAAGCTAGAATTGAAGTAATTTTTTCGTCGGCCTCTAAAGAAATAAAATTCATCACCGATTTACCGCGAGTGGCTCGCCGACCCTCTGGCAGTTCGTACATTTTTGTTTGATAGACCTTGCCTTTGTCAGTAAAGAACAAAACATCGTCATGAGTGGAAGCGGTCAAAAGAATAGTGACAAAGTCCTCTTCTTTGGTATCCAAATCAATTACCCCGACCCCGCCACGTTTTTGTTTCCTGAACTCTTCCGGATTAGTCCTTTTAATATAGCCACCAGCCGTCAAAACCAAAGCGTTTTCTTCTTCCGGTACTAAATCCTCCATAGACAAATTTTTGACTCCCCCCTTTACCACCTTAGTCGCCCTATCATCGCCGTATTTTTCTGATATTTCCTTTAATTCATCTTTAATAATCTGTAAAATCATTTTGGGACTGGCAAGAATAGTTTTGAGCTTCTTGATAAGCTCTTGGGTCGCCTTGAGATCTTCCTCAATCTTTTTTCTTTCAAGGCCAGCCAACTTCTGAAGTCTCATCTCCAAAATGGCAGTCGCCTGAATATCGGAAAACTTAAATTCTTGTTTTAATTTTTTGTGAGCGTCAGAAACGTCTTTGGCTGATTTGATAAGTTTGATTATCCGGTCGATATGATCTAATGCCTTCTTCAACCCCAGCAAAATATGCTCTTTTTCTTCGGCCTTGCGCAAATCAAATTCTGTCCTTTTCCGGACAATAACGATCCGATGGTCGGTGAATTCTTCAAGTAAACTTTTCAGAGAAAGGGTCTGGGGGACGCCGTTTACCAAAGCAACAATATTAAAATGAAAAGTTTCTTCAAGCTGGGTGTGCTTGTAAAGATAGTTTAAGACCTTCTGCGGGTGGGCGTTATTCTTCATATCTATCACGACCCTTATATCTTTGGTGGACTCGTCGCGCAGCGCTTTTATACCCTCAATTTTTTTGTCACGAACCAGCTCGGCAATCTTCATAATAAAATCAGCTTTGTTTACCCGATATGGAATAGATGAAATAACAATTTGAGATTGGCCGGCTTTGTTTTCTATAATTTCGGCTTCGCCCCTAGTGACGACCCCGCCACGGCCGGTGGCATAGGCGTGATGAATGTCTTTTTCATTAAATACTATTCCGCCGGTTGGAAAATCAGGGCCTTTGATAAATTGCAACAAGTCCTCGTTGGTGACATCGCGGTGATCAACCAAGTGAATAAGCGCCGCGGCCACTTCGCGTAAATTATGGGGCGGGATATTGGTGGCCATACCGACAGCAATACCCAGAGTGCCATTCAAGATCAAATTAGGAACAGCCGCCGGCAAAACGGTCGGTTCTTGTCTAGTGCCTTCATAATTTGGCCTCCAAGCAACAGTTTCTTTTTCAAGGTCTCTCAACAATTCTCCGGCAATCCGCGACATCTTAGCTTCGGTATATCTCGGAGCGGCGGCATTATCACCGTCAATTGAGCCGAAATTGCCCTGACCAATAATCAGCGGGTAACGCATCACAAATGGCTGAGCCATTTTCACCAGGGCCTCATAAACAGCCGAATCGCCATGAGGATGATAGTTACCGGTCACGTCGCCAGTAATTTTAGCTGATTTTCTAGTTTTGGCTCCGGCCGACAGTCCGATTTCGTGCATAGCGTAGAGTATCCTCCTTTGGACCGGCTTCAGGCCATCTCTAACATCCGGCAGAGCCCTTGCAGTAATAACCGACATGGCGTAATCCAAATAGGACTCTTTCATCTCCAAGGTAATGTCCCGAGAAACAATCCCCGCGATAACTTCTCCTACGTCTGATTTTTTTTCAGAATTATCTTTTTTTGCCATAAATATAAAAACTAATTTGAATCTCTAATTATTATTCCACTCGGGTCTTTCTGTTCTGGTTCCAAGGAGGCATTTTGGTCATCATAAGACCTGCTTGGCTCATGATCAAGCTCTAGATTTTCTTCCTCGATACCTTCAGACAAAATTTCAATCAAACCAGCTCTAATCTGGGATACGCTTCTGGAAATGTTTTCCTTTGGAATTTCAAATATCTGGCTAAAGTTTTTCTTCATTGTTGAAATTGGGCTTGGGCTATTTTTGACTACATTTTCCGAACTTTTGGCAAAACGCCCTTCGCCAGAAAGTATCCCAAACAGCCAAAAAGAAAAAATCGCCGTGGAAAAAGAAAAAGCCACGATAAAAGCAAAGAGTCTTTTCTGATGCGGAGGTTTTTTCAACAAATTTTCAAAAAAATCTTGCTTCATAAATTAATTGACAGAAACCTACCCCTGCGACAAAACAACGACCTCCCCTTGTTTGCCTACAAGATCTTTCTTCTTTAAAGTCAATTTCTCAACGGATTTTAAATCTTCGTCACCGCTCTCTTTTAGAAATGTCTTTAAAGAACCCTTGTCACCGTTAAAACCAAAATGTATGGGTATTATAATTTTCGGCTCAAGGCCAACGGCCGTCTTGTAAGCATCGGCCGCACTCAGAACCCCACCCCCACCGATCGGCACAAAAAGAATATCCACCTCCCCTTCCAATACGTTGAGATTTTCTTTGATATTTTCAAGACCGATTGCGCCAAGAAAGCAAATAGAAGCATCCTCCAGAATAACATTGTAGAAGGTATTTATCTTTTTTTTGCCCCCGTAATCAGAAGATGACGGAAAACCCCTAATAAAGACACCTTTGTATTCATACTCTCCCGGGCCATTGATGACAAAAGGATCCTTGCCGCCCCTTGAAAGGGTCTGCCAGCCATTGAAATCTTCATTGTCCAAGGTCACAAGCGCCAGATCGGAACCAAAAGAAAAAGATTTATGTTCTGACGTCTTTGAAATAGGGTTAAAAGCAACAGTAATGTCACCGAAAGTAATTTTAACAAATTCTAAGCCGTGGTAAGTAATCACCATATGTTTTTATTGAAACTGCAATCCCAATCCAGATACCATGCTCTGAAATTAGATCGGAACTTAACTTCATTATAACACAGGTCGACTTAAAAATATACCCACAAAAAACCGGTTTTATTTTTTGACATTAAAAAAATAATCCATATAATGGTACAACTTGTCCTTAAAAGGGATATTTTAAAAAAAATGAGCAATACAGCGACATTAGAAAAATCAGAGGCCGAAACAAAAGAAAAAGTTGTCCGCCCGGAAACGGTCGGTTTGGACGATGCAACCAAATCTGCGGCAAGTAAATTCATCGGTGAGGTCAGCCCCCCTCCGGCTGTTGGGGACCTCATAGAAGGAAAAGTCATAAACATCCAGAAAAACACGGTTTTTGTAGACCTCCAACCTTTCGGGACTGGAATAATATATGGCCGAGAATTTCATGTTGCCAGAGACATAATCAAAAATATCAATCCCGGCGATAACGTCAGCGGCAAAATAATAGATCTTGAAGAGAGAGAAGGTTATTTTGAAATATCTTTGAAAGAGGCCAGACAGGCCAGGGTTTGGAGCGAAGCAGAAGAGGCAATCAAAAACAAAAATGTTTTTGAACTCACCGTCCAAGACGCTAACAAGGGCGGGCTGATGCTCACCTGGCAGGGGGTTATCGGCTTTTTGCCAGCTTCCCAGCTAAATTCGGAACACTACCCGAGAGTTGCGGACGGCGACAAAGATAGAATATTGGAAGAACTCAAAAAGATGGTTGGCCAAAAATTTTCAGTATCAATCATCAACGCTTCACCAAAAGAAGGCAAATTAATCTTCTCGGAAAAAAATCCCGAACTAAAAAAGAAAATAAAGATTGTTGAAAAATATGCAGTCGGCGATGAATTAGAGGGCGAAGTTACCGGCGTAGTTGACTTTGGCGTCTTCATAAAGATAGAGGACGGTCTGGAAGGTCTAGTCCACATCTCAGAAATGGACTGGGGGTTGGTTGAAGACCCAAAACAAATGTTCAAAGTCGGAGAAAAAGTCAAAGTCAAGATAATAGAAGTCAAAGACGAGAAAATCTCTCTCTCCATTAAGGCCTTAAAGAAAAACCCGTGGTTAGAAGCCGAGAAAAAATACAAAAAAGACGAAACGGTCAGCGCGGTTGTTATCAAATTCAACAAACACGGCGCCTTGGCCTCAATTGAAGAAGGCGTTTCCGGCTTGGTGCACATAAGCGAGTTTGGCAACGAAACCAAACTTAGAGAAAAACTCTCTCTCGGCAATAGCTACAAATTCAAAATCACCAACTTTGAACCTAAAGAACAAAAGATGACTCTCTCCTACAAGGAAGCTAACGAACCGGAAGGCGACAAAGAAAAAGACAGCTAGTTATTTGTTGCTTTTTCCCATCGCGCGCTCTAAACCTTCCGCCACAATATCCTCGACAGCTTGGATAGTCCTTTTTGAAACTTTCTTCAATTCTTCAATTTCCGGCTTCCTAAATTTTCCCAAAATAAAATCCACCACCGCTTTTTCGCCTGTCGGTTTTTTTATTTTTCCGCTTGGAGTATGCGGGCAAACTCCAACTCTGACCCTCGCGAATTTCCGGCTTTTTAAAGACCTCTCAATTGATTCAATTCCGCGATGACCACCGGAACCGCGATTAAAAGAAATCTTTATTTTACCAAGTGGCAGATCCAAGTCATCATGGACAACAATCGTATTCTCTATTTTGGCTTTGCTATTTAGCATTAACTTCTTAACCGCTTCGCCGGATTTGTTCATAAATGTTTCTGGCATTACCAAAACAACCTCCGATTTGCCAATTTTTCCGGAAGAAATTATAGATTTTGATTTGGGATTGTTTTGCCAATCAGAAAATCCATTTTTTTTGCGGAAACCTTCAAGGATAACCCTTCCAACATTATGGCGGGTCCCTTCGTATTCTTCGCCCGGATTACCCAAACCTATGATTAGAAAAGACATATAGGAGAAAATGATCTATAACATATTACAGTAATCAATCTAACACAAGTTTTTTAATTATCAATTAAAAAACTTAGCGCGGGGACTTGCGTTAAATTTTTCTTTCGTATAAAATAGCGTGCAAGATGCAAAAAGAATCTCCTCAGATAATCAAAAAAGGCGGATTCTTTAAAGAGCTTGTTAAATTTACTTTAATCGCCTTTTTGATTGTCGTCCCCTTTAGGGTTTTCGTCGCCCAGCCTTTTATCGTCAATGGAGCTTCAATGGAACCGACCTTTCATCCGGGCGAATATTTGATTGTTGACCAGTTAAGCTACAGGTTTTTCACCAAACCCAAGAGGGGCGAAGTTATTATATTCAAATACCCTCAAGATACTTCAAAATTTTTTATCAAAAGAGTGGTGGGGTTGCCCGGCGAAACAATTGAAATCGGCAACGAAAATATAAAAATCTACAACGAGGACTTCCCCGAAGGTTTTTTTCTGGAAGAGGATTATCTTTCTTTAAGAAAAAAAGACAACATAAAAGTGGAGCTTGGCGACGATGAGTTTTTTGTAATGGGAGATAACCGGCCCCAGAGCTCAGATTCAAGAATCTGGGGGCCTTTAAAAGAAGATCTGGTAGTTGGCCGGCCGCTCGTGAGACTCTTTCCGATAGGTCGCATAGATTTCTTCCCCGGTAATTTTAAGTTCCAAAGATAAATAAAAACATGCCACTCGCATCCACCAGAACATACGACAAAAAAAGTTTGGTCTTGGAGGAAATTGATAAAGCTATGGAGACGGCGATGTTTTATGGTTTTATTCCTGTCAGAAAACCTAAAATCAGAAGGGAGGACTTATCACTCTCAGACGATTGCAGAGAGTGCTTGCTGGCTCGGCGGGACACAGACAAAGAATTGGAAAAGTATCATCGCCTTGAACATAAGATCGGCGTTTTGAGAAGTTATCTGGATGGACATTTCCAAAAACTACCGACTCCGACTATGGTCTGCTTCAAAGGTCAGACAAACCCGCAAAAAAACTCAACGACTATTCTGAATCTTTTAGTCCTGGGCCAGCAAGAAAGCGTTGCCGAAGCAATCGTAATGAAAGCCACAACCGCAATTTTGTCCGAACAACGAGAAGAGCCATTGAGAATTGAAATAAACCATGTCGGCGACAGAGAATGTTTTTCAAGATTTGAAAGAGATTTTCTAAATTATACAAAAAAGAACGCCGGCAACTTACCCCCTGAACTAAAAACACATCTTGAAGTGGGAATAGAAGAGATATTTAGGCAATACAAAGATCTTGAAGGGCTAGAAGAGTTCTGGGCGTCTGCCCCAAAACCATTAAACTATCTAGACCAAAATAATATCAATCATTTTCGAGAAATTTTGGAGTATTTGGAACATTTGGAAATGCCTTACTCTTTGAATCATTTTCTGATACCGAGCTGGAACAATTGCCACAAAACCATTTTCCAAATCAAAAATGAGAGCGGAGAAATTCTGGCCTTGGGATTGAGGTATTGTGGTATCACAAAAAAACTCGGATTGAGAAAGGAGGTCCCAATCATCTATGTTTCGGTCAAAAACAGATCACCTAAACAAAAAACCAAAAATACCAAGAAATTAAAACCAAAAATATTCTTAATGCATCTCGGCAACAAAGCTAAAGCAAAATCCTTGTTGGTGATAGAAGCTCTGAGAAAGGCCGAGATTCCGACATATCATGCCCTGACCAAAGACCGGCTTTCAAACCAGATTAGCGTCGCGGAAAAGTTTAGGTTCTCTTACGTTCTTATTATTGGAGAAAAAGAGGTTTTGGAAAATTCTATAATCGTCAGAAACAATGACAGCCGGATACAGGAGATAGTGCCAATATCAGAGTTGGTAAAATACCTTAAAAGAGTGGTGGGGGTTTAATATCGGCGCAAAATCTCCCGCAATGTTTTGTATTGCCATAAAAACCACCCTATGATAGTATAATGCCCCTATGGCAACAAATGTTGAAATTTCAAAATCCGGTTCGGAAAACAACTTAAGTTTATTAAAAAAATTCACTCGGAAAGTTCAGAGTTCCGGTGTTTTGAAACGCGCGCGCTCCATAAGATACAAAGCGCGACCTCTATCCGAGTTCAAGAAAAAAAAGGCGACCTTGAAATCATTGGAGAGAAAAAAACAATACCAAAGACTTGTAAAGCTCGGTAAAATCCAAGAAAACAGACACTATACTCATAAAAGATAAAATGTTTGAGATTGCCAAAAAAACCAGAAGCGAGTCGCCGGCAGGCGGCTCGCTTCTTAAAAAAATAAAAAAATCAGTTCTAGGAGAAAAATACCAATTAAGCCTGGTACTAGCCGGAAATGTTTTGACCAAGAAACTAAACCAAAAATTTCGAGGAAAAAATCGACCAACCAATGTGTTAAGTTTTCCGCTGTCAAAAGACAGCGGAGAAATATTCCTAAACATTCCATACATAAAAAAAGAAACAGAAAAATATCAAACTAATTTCCAAAACCTCTTTCTTTACTTGTTTCTCCACGGTTTAATCCATCTAAAGGGTTACGAGCATGGCAAATCAATGGACCGTCAAGAAAAATTCTGGGCTAAAAAATTTAATATCAAAATTCCGTATTAGAATTCCACAACATTCACCAGATTAAATGTGGTATAATTTTTGCTGAAAAACTAACGGCTCTCAAAAAGTCGGCGTTTGGTTTTTGGCCGACTTTGCGCGGCATCAGATAGAAGCAAATATCCTAGTTATATCAAACTTATCTATGTCAAAGAATTTCGTTGTCGGTATTGATATTGGAACTCAAAATACGAGAATCGGTGTATCCAATTCCCTACTCTCTGGAGAATCATCTTTCCCAAAAATCATCGCTTCTGGAGTTTACGATTCCAAAGGGTTAAAACATGGGTATGTCTCCGAAAAAGAAGAATTGACCGAATCTCTAAGATTGTCAAAAAAAGATTTAGAGAAGCGCAGTGGTTTGAAATTAAGAAAAACAATTTTAGCTATCGGGGGTGCTGGTTTGAGTAGCTTCACCACCACATCTGAAACCGCGGTCTCAAAAGGAGATCTTGAAGTAACTAATCTAGATATAGAACGGCTAGAAGAAATTTGCGAAAAAAATATCCCGAAAAGCGCCATAATAAACAAAAAAATTATCCATCTGGTGCCATTGTGGTACAAACTTGACGGAAAAACAAT
Organism: Candidatus Paceibacter sp.; assembly: GCA_020724885.1. GTDB lineage: Bacteria > Patescibacteriota > Minisyncoccia > Phycocordibacterales > BOKC01 > BOKC01. Next base: position 18,943 of record DYGD01000009.1, read on the forward strand.
CCCAGCAAACCCGATCGGCTTAAAGGGCGCTAAACTTGAAGCAAAATTTCTGGTAATCGTCGCTTTCGAAAAACATATAGACGACCTGATAGACTCTCTTGAAGAGATCGGCATAGAAACCAAAGAAATAGTCGCGTCCCCCATAGCCGCCGGAATTATACTTCTGTCAAAACGAGACCGCAGAGTTGGTTGCGCGCTTGTGGACATCGGAGCCGAAACAACCTCAATCGTCGTCTACGAAAATAATATCCCCGCATCTTTAGAGGTCATACCGACTGGTTCAAACAATATAACCAACGATATTGCCCTAGGTTTGAAAATATCATTGGAAGAAGCTGACCACATAAAGCAAGGTGGTCTGACGACCACTCTCTACCCGCGAAAAAAATTAGAAGAAATCATAGAAGCCCGACTTTCCGATATTTTTGAAGCAATAGAAGCGCATCTAAAAAAAATTGGAAGAAATGGGCTATTACCAGCCGGCATAACTTTTTGCGGAAACGGAAGTCAAATAAACAACTTAGAAGAGATGGCGAAAGAACATTTAAAACTACCGGCTCGAATTGGGAACCTGCCAAATAAAAATTCTAAGGACAACGGTCGGGACTTATCTTGGGCAACCGTTTATGGTTTGTGCTTGCTCGGTTTGGATAACAGTGAAAGCGATGAGGGTGTCGGCTTTATAATCAGAAAAATCGGACTAAAAGTCAAAAGATTGGCAAAGAAATTTCTGCCCTAGGGACTAAAAATCTTGAATTTTAAATATTTGCTATTTTGGAACAATCTGATAGTATTTTAGGAAATTAATTCCTTTAGAAAAAATATGCCACAAATTAAACCAGAAGTAGAAGCTTTCGCGAGAATCAAAGTTCTCGGCGTAGGCGGTTCGGGTAAAAACGCAATAAACCACATGATTAACTCCAAGGTCAAGGGGGTTGAATTTATCGGAGTAAATACAGACGCGCAGGATCTTCACAATACTCTGGCAAAAAGAAAAATTCACATCGGTAAAAATCTGACCCGAGGTCTAGGCACCGGCATGAATCCGGAGCTCGGCAAAAGAGCCGTGGACGAGACCCAAGAGGAAATCCAGGAGGCCATCAAGGGAGCGGACATGGTTTTTATCGCTGGCGGAATGGGAGGTGGCACTTGCACTGGCGCCGCTCCAAGAATTGCCCAAATCTCAAAAGAGTTAGGCGCGCTCACCGTTGGTGTCGTCACTAAACCTTTCTTTTTTGAGGGGCAACAAAGAATGAAATTAGCTGAGCAAGGATTAAACGAACTGCGAGCAACCGTTGACGCAATTATCATAATTCCAAACGACCGACTTCTGTCTGCAATCCAGAAAGACACGACCGCCAAGAACGCTTTTGCCATGTGCGATGATGTCTTAAAACAAGCGGTTGAAGGAATATCTGACCTTATAACCACACCGGGTGTCATTAACACCGATTTCGCCGACATTAAAGCAATCATGGAAAATGCCGGCCCGGCCTTAATGGGAATCGGACACGCTTCTGGAGAAAAAAGGGCCGAGGAAGCGGCAAAAGCCGCTATCAATTCCCCACTGCTTGAACTCTCAATAAACGGCGCTAAGGGTGTTCTGTTTTCAATCGCTGGCGGTGATGATCTGACGATGTTTGAGATTCAAGAAGCCGCTAAGATAATCACGGAATCGGTTGATTCAAACGCCAAAATAATATTCGGCACAGCCCGAGATGAAAAATTAAAGAAAAATGAAATCAAGATAACCGTAATCGCATCGGGTTTTCCAGAAAATTCAATTAAAAAAACTCTTTTCCAAATCAGCGAAAACGAAGGGTCCAAAGGCAAGATTTACAACTCTCTGCCAAATCTAAGCTCTGGTAACAAAGAAGTCACAGAAGAAAAAAAAGCATCGCCAGTCATAGAAGAGGACGATGACTGGGGAGCGGTTCCAGCGTTTTTGCGAAGAAAAAAAATTGATAAATAACCAATAATCAATGACCAATGGTAAGGCCGACTTTAAAATAAGGTCATAAGTCATAGGTCATAAGTCATGGAATACGATTTAGCTATCATCGGCGGAGGACCCGCCGGAGTCGGGGCAGGTGTTTATGCCGCCAGAAAAAAATTAAAGACAATTTTTATAACTTCAAACTTTGAAAGCCAGAGTTCAGTTTCTCCGGACATTCAAAACTGGATAGGAACGATTTCAATTTCAGGACAAGAACTGGCAAACAATTTTAAAAGCCACCTCAAAAAGTATTCAGATGGGGTCGTTGAAATCAAAGAGGGCGAAACAGCTCAGACGGTCGCGAGAGAAGGAGAGTTTTTCACAATCAAGACAAACAATGGCGACTACCAAGCCAAAACAGTTTTGATTGCCAGCGGCAGTCAAAGAAGAAAGCTTGATATCCCCGGGTCTAAAGAATTTGAAAACAAAGGAATTACCTATTGCGCCTCATGCGACGGGCCAATGTTTTCTGACAAAGATGTCGTCGTCATCGGAGGTGGCAACGCCGGCTTTGAAACCGCCGCCCAACTTTTGGCTTATACCAAAAGTGTCACTTTGCTACACCGCGGTCCGGATTTTAAAGCTGATCCTATAACAGTAGAAAAGGTTTTAAAAAACCCAAAGATGAAAGCACTGAAAAATATTGAAACCGTGGAGGTCAAAGGCGAGCAATTCGTCAAATCAATAGTTTACAAAAATACTGGAACTGGAGAAATCACCGAGCAATCGACAGAAGGAATCTTTGTTGAAATCGGCTTAGTGCCTAATACTGGATACTTAGGCGATCTGGTTGAATTAGACCAATACAAAAGAGTAAAAATTGACCCCTGGACTCAAAAAACCAACGTAAGCGGTATTTGGGCGGCCGGTGATTGCACCAATGTCTTGTACCACCAAAACAACATCGCCTGTGGCGATGGAGTCAGAGCGCTTGAAGATATCTATCTGCATTTGCACGCTTGAAAAACAAAAGCGTCTTAATGCCGAATTCAGAACAAGAGGGTGATAAAATCAGCCAAAACCTCAACCCTGTTTAAAGAAATTTTGTAAGCAAGATACAAAATCAAAATCAGAGCCAGTAATACTAAACCATAGACAACATGATGCCAATGTTTTTTGTTGACCTCAATAAGCAGAGCCAGGACAACCAAGAAAAACACAATTGCCCCCAAGATCACATAAATAACCGTCAAAACAAAAGATGGATTCAGAACTAATTTTTCCCAAAGTTTTGAATAATCGGCCGAGGTATCAGACCTAACCTCGCTCGCAAAATCGGCTGAATCAACAGAATTCCCTATATCCAGAACTTGCACCGCTACAAAACTCTCTTCTTCCCCACCTTCCGAAAAAATTTCTACCAACTCTTCTTCTGCAGATATCGGGTCCTGCGAAATTTCTGAAGCCAGTCCGCCTACTTCCGGACCTTCATTCTGACCTTGATCGGACAAAGCCAGGGTCGCCACCGGAGGAATGATCCTCGATGGCTTTGGATGACCAAACATCTGGACTACAAAGACGGTTTCCCGACCTTGGTAAAAACCCCGAGAAGTTGCAATCCCTATCTCGCTAAATTTGTCGTTCAGAATATTGGCTCGATGACCGGGAGAATTCATCCAAGCGGCCACCACATCGCCAGAATCAGAAAAATGAATAGCTAAATTTTCTCCGGCGTATAAAAATTCATATCCCGCTTGTCCAAACCAATGCCAAGGGGTCAAGCCGTCGGGACTGTTATGGGCAAAATAACTCCGGCCAGCCATGTCGTTGGCTTTCATTTGAGCCGCCTCTTGCAAAGTTGAATTCAACGCCAACACCCCTAAGTTATAGTTTTGGCGACTATTGTTTGTTAAATCAATCAAAACCCTCGGCACTATTTCCGCCAAAAAACTACTCTTGAAAACCGCAAAACGATGGGAGATAGAGGCGAAAAAAGAAAGAAAAATCAAGAATAGCAGAACAAAAAGAGACGCCTTCAGCCAAATGCCTGGGTCAGGACTTTTCTTGAAATTCTTAAACATCCTTTTCATTATATCACAAAAAATAAAAAACAACAACTAACTTTTTTAATTGTGTTGAAGTAAAATGAGACAATGAAAAAAAATAACCCCTTCAAAAATTATACTGACCGAATACAATCCGTAGCAAAACATTTAAATCTTGAAAAAAGATACCTGGAAAAGCTCATCAAGCCAGACAAAATTATACAAAAGACAATCTCAATAAAAACAAAAAAAATTCCGATCTTCAGAATCCAGTGGAATAATGCGCGTGGCCCTTACAAGGGCGGCATAAGGTTCCACCCGGAAGCCGACTTAGATGAAGTTAAAACTCTTTCTGCTTTAATGGCACTCAAGTGCGCCGCAGTTGGTATCCCCTTCGGCGGAGCAAAGGGCGGCGCCACTTTTGACCCTAAAAAATTCACCGAAAAAGAAATAGAGGAAATTTCCCGAGAATGGGTTAGAAAAATACACCCGTTTATAGGAGAGAAAAAAGACATTCCGGCGCCAGATGTTTACACCAACGCTGAAGTTATGGGCTATATGCTGGACGAATTTGAAAAAATCCGCGGACAAAGCGAGCCGTCGGCTTTTACCGGCAAACCGCTTTCTCTTGGTGGAAGTTTAGGCAGAGACACCGCAACCGCCCAAGGAGGAATCTTTGTGCTTGAAGAATTAATTAAAAAAAGCTCGCTCAAAAACAAGGGAAAAAATATAAAAGTCGTAATTCAAGGTTTTGGCAATGCCGGATTCAATGCGGCTAAAATTTTGTTTGAGGACGGCTACAAGATTGTCGGCGTATCCGACAGCCACGGAGGCCTGTCAGATATGAACGGCTTAAACCCCAAACAAATAAACGATTTTAAGAAGGAGTTTGGATCAATCAGAGCGGTTTTTGAGAAAAAAAATTTAGGCGGAAAAGCCAAATTGGTATCAAACGAAGAGTTATTAAATTTGGACTGCGACATTTTGATTCCGGCCGCGCTGGACAATCAGATTACCGAGAAAAACGCCCCGCAAATTAAAGCTAAAATTATCTTGGAATTGGCGAACGGTCCGACCAACACCGAAGCGGATAAAATTCTGGAGAAGCGCGGGGTGTTGGTAGTTCCAGACATTCTGGCCAATGCTGGAGGAGTGACTGTTAGTTATTTTGAATGGGTCCAGGGCTTGCAAAATTTTTACTGGGATGAAGCCAAGGTTCGCCAAGAATTAAAGACCGTGATGCATCGCGCCGCTCTTGAAATTTGGCAGGTGTCCCAAACCCAAAAACTGCCTCTGCGCCAAGCGGCTTACCTTTTGTCAGTAGAGCGAATGGTGGAAGCGATGAGGGCAAGAGGAATTTAGAATTAGTTGATAGTTTATAGTCAATAGTTTATAGTTAATAATAAGAAAAAATTTATTAACTTAAATTTATTAGAATACTATGGAAATACTTTTTCTTATAGGAAGGATTTTATTTGGCGGATTCTTTCTTATGAACGGCATCAATCATTTTAAAAATGCCAACGGGTTGACGCAATACGTAGCTTCCAAGAGCGTTCCCTCGCCTAAAGTCGCTGTCTATTTAACCGGCTTGATGCTTCTCTTGGGCGGTTTGGGAGTGATTTTAGGGATCTATACCGAGCTGTCCTTATGGCTGATTATCGTCTTTTTAATTTTGACTTCTTTCAAAATGCACGATTTTTGGAGCGTATCCGACCCGTCACAAAAAATGCCTGAGCAAATTAACTTTATGAAAAATATGGCTCTAGCCGGCGCCGCCTTGATGATACTCGCGCTCTCCGAGCCGTGGGTTTTGAGCTTGAATCTCGGATTTTAGAAAATCCACAATAGCAACTCCGCAAAACTAAAAAGCCAAAACGTGAACAAAAAGGAGACAATTTGGCGATCGCCAAATTGTCTCCTTTTTTGTTTGGATTACCCTAGTGCCTTACCCTAGTGACTAATGTCTATTTTAGGGCTTGACTTGGTTTTTTCTTGCTATATACTAAATGCAAATCATTTGCATTTATAATATAACTTGCTAGAATAACAAAATATGATTTTAGGATTTTTAGGAAAGGGCGGCAGTGGTAAATCATCTGTTTCTACACAAATGACATTTTTTCTGCATGGGATCGGTAGAAATGTTTTAGCTATAGATGCCGATCATAATATGGATTTGTCTTTTAACTTATCCGCCGGAAAAATTCCGGAAGAAATACCCTATTTGGGTTCCTCGCTTGAGAAAATCAGGGATTTTGTTGGGCTTGAAAAAGAACACAAATATAATGAAGTATTTTCCGTCGATAAAGCCGATCTAACATTTTCATTTGGGATTTATCAAGATGATTTCACAAAAAACCACTGCCTTAAAATAAAAGAAAGAATGTATCTCATTAGTTCCGGACCACAGACGAAAGAAGTTCTTTACGGAAAAACCTGTAGCCACATTCTTACCACCCCTCTGAAAATTTATCTGCCTCTGTTAAAGCTGGAAAAGGAGGACTCGGTGGTTATAGATGAAAAAGCCGGGGCTGACGGAGTAACTACTGGGATTGTGACCGGCCTTGATGTTGGAGTGATTGTTTGCGAGCCGGCGGTTCACAGTTTAAAGACCGCTAAACAAATTGCCGAACTTTTAGATTTTTATCAGACGCCTTATTTATTTGCCGGAAATAAAGTCAAAAGTGACGGAGATAAAAAGTTGATTGCCGAGTCACTTGGCTCGGAGGTAATAGCATATTTCAGCGACAACGATTTGATAAAAAGGAATCCGTCCGAATTTTTTACTGATTGGCAAAAGTCGCTTGAAGAAATTCATCACAAAGCTAAATCATTAAACAAAAATAACCGATTAGAGAGAACTAAAATGAAATTTCAGCGAAATCAGGAATTTTCTTTGGTTTAGTCATCGTGTCTGCCCAATCACGCGCAAAGCTTGGCGCGTGATTGGATGGACGCGTTGTCCATCACTGTTCTTTCCATGTCCCATTTCAAGAAAGGGAAAACATGAGTGCGGAACTGACTGTTCCTACCGTCTCGGACCCCGTCTCGCGGTTTCTTGACGGCCTTACAAGGGCCAAGAAGGACCCGCCGGCGCTTGACCGGTCCGGTGCCCGGACCATCAAGGGCTACTACCACCCTCGCGATGCCAAGGTTCTCTCCCGCTTCTACCCCAAGGTCGGCGAGTTGCTGATCAGACAGATCGCCGACTGCATCCCTCACCCCCGGCTTCTGGAAGTGGCCGGCATCGCGGAGATGGTGGAGCGTTTCCTTGAGAATTCGTTCTCAAGGATTCAGGGTCTCCCCATCGAGATCGCCGCCAACCCCCTCTCCATCCTCTTCTGGTCGGAAGGACGCGGCGTCTGTCGGATCAAGACGGAGGAGACCGAGCTCCTCCACGAGCCGATGGAGAAGACAGCTCTGCGCACCGGAGCTCTTCGGAAGATCAATGACCTTCTCAACCGCCACTTCGGCATCCAGCTGGTCTTCGGCTGCAGCTGCTGCGTCATCACTGTCCGAACCGTTGATGTGGAAACGCTCTTCGGCTCCGACTACTATCTCAAGCGAGAAGGTCTCGGTCGCGAGTTCGATTCGGACGTCCTGACCGTCTCTGATCGACTCTTCGGCGGCATCTCCGTCTCCGATGTTCCGACAGAGGTGCTGAACGCTTCCGCCGACTTCCACGGCGAAGAGGTGCGAAGCTACACCCGCTTCGCCGATGCCGCCCGGACGTCCGTCAGGAAGAACTTCGTCCGGCCGGACTTCGGCGAAGACACTCTGGTCGCACGGGCATTCCTCACTGCCGGACCCGCCGAGATGGTCGGCTTCGCCTGCTAACACCCTTACAAATGGGAACACCCCGCTCTTTCGAGAGCGGGGTTTTTTGTTGAACTTATGAACTTAAATCTTTCAGGCGGAATGATAGAATGGTCCCAATTAAACCTGCCGCGCTGGCGGCCGAAGGTTTGCAAATAGAAAACTCAGCTCTGATTTTTTATCAAAAAAGAAGGGCCTCGCGAACTTTCGACCCCGACTCGGCCGCCGCACTTTGCTCGGCATGCCTCCGTCTTTCTCGTCCTCACGCAAGCAAAGCGGTTTGCTTGCTTAGATCTCATTTTACTCCGTTCAATGATGAAATCATATCCTTTGCTCTAACTTATTTCAAATCGCGAAGCGATTGACTT